>JBBAUQ010000024.1:0-15393 GCA_040398125.1 Solirubrobacterales bacterium
AGCCATCAGGTGGCCGCTGGTCGGGGTCATCGTCGGCCCCTTGATCGGTGAGGGCCTGAAGTGGCGGCAGGACCGGGGGAGGGTGCGCCTTTTCTCCCGAGCCAGCTGGCTGTGGGTAGGGATGTTTTCTGCCCGCCTCGTGGTCCAGCTACCGCTCTATCTCTCGGGGGCGCTTCTCGCGCTCGGCATAGCGAGAGCAGCGATGGGGCTACCCCTTTTCCTGTTGGTCCTCTGGCTCACCTACCTTGTGCTGAGGGGCGGTGGGATCGACCTCAAGCGAAGGGGCAGGAGCAGTGGAGGTACCGGGGAGTCAAGTCCCCCGGGATAAGAAGAAGGCCCCGGACCTTCATCCGGGGCCTTCCCCTGGTAGTTCAGTAGATCTTTCGGCTACCTGGTCGGCAGCGGTGGCAGGGGCGGGAGCCCGAAGCCTTCTAGCAGGAAGGCGTCTACCTGGGCCTCCGCGTCAGCCAAGATGCTGCCGTGCGTGGAGGGACCCGGCGTGATGTTCATGGCCGGAGGACCGTCTCCGTAGGTCTGGTAGTCGACCAGGCCCGGGTTCAAGGCCAGCAGGCTCGGTGTACCGGCATGTCCGCGCTCGACCAGGGTGGTTGTCAGCCCCGGAAGCACCGTTGTGTCCTGCAGGCCCTGGGGGATAAGCAGCGGACGATCGGTCTTGACGTCAGGGTTTGCCTTGGTCAGGACATCCATGAACAACGTCCCGTTGGGCGTGAACAGGGAGTCCTCGATCAGGAGCTCGCCAGGCGAGATCTCGGCTTCGGCGAACCTGTCACCGAGCTCTCCGAGGCACTCGGTCTCAGTCAACGGGTAAAGCTCGAGGGCCTTCTCGCTCAACAGAAGGGCCGGATCGATCCGCGGGTCAGCCGCAACTGCACCCCTGAGGATCGAGGTGGCCAGGGCCGAAATGCCGTAGGCGTCGGCCGGGAGGGTCCCGATACCGATTGCCTGGGTCGTGAGGCCCGAGGCCGGTGCATAGGCAACCGTGCCCTGGTGTTCGAAGTCAGCTGCCCACTTAGGGGCCTCTTCGGCTGCAAACAGAGCCGCGTGACCACCCTGAGAGTGACCGGCGATCACGACCTTGTTCGAGAGATCGGTGTCGGCACTCCGCGAGGCCCTGACGATGTCCAAGACACCGCGTCCCTCGGATATACCGACGAGGTACGGATGAATCTTCGGGGTACCGAGCCCTTCGTAGTCGGTGGCCAGGACGGCGTAGCCATCCTCGAGCCAACCCTCAACCAGCGGCTCGGCGCCCCCGTAGGAACCCTGATCCCCGCCTCGCGACGGGGCGCACTGGTCAGCGAGACCGGTAGTGCCGTGGGCCCAGGAAACCACAGGCCAACCGCCCTCTGGCGGAGTTCCTTCCGGGACGCTCATGGTTCCGGAAACAACGATCTTCTTGTCACCGGGGTAGGACTTGGAGGAGTAGAGCACGAACTCGGTACGGGCTGCACCGGGTGTGGTCGGGAGCTCCTTGCTCCAGACGAGAGTGCCGTTCCGGGAAGGAATCTGGCTCTGTTGAAGATTGTGCCCATAGAGTCCCTTGACTCCGGCCATCGCCTTCTTCGTGGCAGCGGTCGCCCTGCCCTTGACAGTCTTGAGGCAGGCAGCCTTGGCCTTCGCCGGCTTCTTGGCCTGACACTTCTTCTGCTCGGCCGAAACCTGACCCTGGAAAAAGCTTCCTTCCATGGCAGAACTCTGCCCTGGGAACGCTGCCAAAGCGAGCAGGAACACAGCGGCAATCAGCCCGGAAATCACGTAGGCGGGGCGAGCGATGCTTGCGGGACTGGACAAGTGGGGTCTCCTCCTGGTTTTGGGTCTGGCAAGTGCGGCAGGGCCGCATCGCCACTTCGTGAGTATAACCCTGCCAAATGGGCAAAGTTGCCCCTGAGTGGTCAGGGATCGGGGGCCGGACCGGCCATGCGGGATGCGCAAGGCGCCGGGATCGTACCCGGCGAGGGCTATTTGGCCTGCCTCGAGGCTGCCCGCGTCGCCAGACGGGCGATTCGCCTCAACCTCCTTTATGCCCCTATGCACGATAATGTCTGTTATGTAAACCTACGAAATGGCTCCAGGTCGGTTACCCAGGCGTGCCCGGCCCTCCCCGCACCGACGGCCGGCGTCGTAACCGATCCCGACCCTGTCTAGAATCGTCTCGATGCCGTTCACGGGTGGGAGCAAATCGAGCGCTTTGAATCGGCATGCGGGGCCTGGCGCCCTCGAACTCGCCTCATCCGATGTTCCGACCGGGTTTCAGGTTGCCTAAGCCGCTGATAGTCGATTTCGCTGCACAGCCCCTGGAGCGGTACCGCGGGGTACTCGACGACAAGTACTCCCAGATTCGCGAGGTTGCCGACTTCGCCCGGGAGTTTTTCGCCGGCAGGACCCTGTGGCAGATCAACTCCACTGCCCTTGGCGGTGGCGTGGCCGAGATGCTCCGGGCCTTCCTCCCCTACGCCGTCGACTCTGGTGTCGATACACGTTGGGTCGTCGTCAACGGGACTCCGGACTTCTTCACCGTCACCAAGAGGATCCATAACAAGCTCCATGGTCACCCCGGGGATGGTGGCTTTCTCGGGAACGGGGAAAGGACCGCATACGAGGCCGTCATGGAGGAAAGCGTCCAGGAGCTTCTCGACCAGGTTCGACCTAACGACGTCGTCTTCTTGCACGACCCCCAGACAGCCGGTCTGATCGAGCCACTCAACGAGGCAGGGGCGATCACCCTTTGGCGCTGCCACATCGGGATCGATGAAGGCAACGAGCACGTCGCCGAAGCGATCGAGTTCCTGATCCCGTTCGTCGAGCCGGCCCACGGTTACGTCTTCTCACGGGCTGCCTACTGCTGGCCAGACCTCGCCGAGGAACGAGTGCACCTGATGGCGCCGGCGATCGACGCCTTCTCGCCCAAGAACCAGGAGCTCACCCCGGAGGTCGTCGATGACATCCTCGCGACCATCGGCCTCACCGGCGGGCAGAGGCCCTCCCCTCCCCCGTATGTCCGGTCGGATGGCTCGGAGGGTCGAGTCGAGCGAGAGGCCGAGATCCTTCAGGTCGATCCCCTCCCGCCCGACGCATTCCTGATCACCCAGATCTCCCGCTGGGATGTACTGAAGGATTTCGAGGGCATCCTCGAGGCCTTCATCCGCTACCTCGGAGACACCGATGCCCATCTTTGCCTGGTCGGACCGGCCTCGGGCGCAGTTTCGGATGACCCCGAGGGTCCCGCGGTCCACTCACGGATAACGGCCACCTGGGAAGCCCTGCCCGATGAGCTCAGATCGCGGGTCCACATCGTCAATCTGCCGATGGATGACTTCGACGAGAACGGAGTGATGGTCAACGCGATACAGAGGCGCTCCGACGTGATCATCCAGAAAAGCCTCGTCGAAGGGTTCGGCTTGACCGTCTCGGAAGCCATGTGGAAGGCCAAGCCTGTCGTGGCAAGTGCGGTCGGTGGCATCCAGGATCAAATCGTCGATGGAGAGTCAGGCATCCTGATCGAGGATCCGACCGATCTGGAGGAGTTCGCTGTAGCCGTTCGCCGTCTTGTCGAGGACCATGACCTGGCCGAACGTCTGGGGCAGGGAGCCAGGGCAAGGGTCACGGAGAGGTTCCTCGCCGCCCCGCGGATCGCCGAGTACGTGAATGTGATCGGTCAGGTGCAGGCCAGCAGGGACCTTCGGCTTGCCGCCGGCGGGCTTCCGTAGAGCGGAGAGGAGGAGATGTCCCAACACCAGCCATCCCCTGAATCCGCAGTCCTCGAGCCGGTAACCCTTGCCGATCCGCCCAAACGAGGGCCTGCCAGGGTCCTGCGGCACGCCGCGCTGATCGTCATCGTCGATGCCGTCTGCCTGATCCTGCTGGCCTGGGCTCTGCCCGGTTTCGGTTTCATCGAGCCCGATGATGCGATCTTCACCGCCATCGGAATCGGACTCGTCAACACCTTCCTCTGGCCCCTCCTCTCCCGTCTGACCCTGAAGCTCTCGGTCCTGACCCTCGGGCTGTTCGGGATCGCCCTGAACGGTGCCGTGGTGGCCGTGACGATCATCTTGATGCCGTGGGTGCGAATCGACGGCTTCTTCGAGGCCTTCGTGATTGCGATTCTGTTGGGATTCGCCACGGCCCTGGTCTCCTCGATCCTTGCCATAGAAGAGGACAGCTCCTGGTACCTCTCCAGGCTCAAACGGACCCTCGGTCGGCGCAGCGAGATCGAGAACAGCGACGTCCCCGGGATCGTCTTCCTCGAGATCGATGGGCTGGCGCACGACATCCTCCGTCGGGCGCTCTCCAACGGCAGCGCACCCAACATGGCTCGCTGGATCCGGGAGGACCTGATGGATCTCGAGTCCTGGGAAACCGATTGGTCCTCACAGACCGGGGCGTGCCAGGCCGGGATCCTCCACGGCAACAACTCCGAGATGCCGGCCTTCAGGTGGTGGGACCGGATCGAGCGCCGAAACTTCGTGACCAACCATCCGCGGGACGCAGCTGCCCTGGAGGCCCGGCAGTCGAATGGAAAGGGGCTGCTGCACTCCGGTGGCGCCAGCCGGGCGAACATCCTCTCCGGAGACGCAACCCACTCCCAGCTCACCATGAGCACGGTCCTCGAGCCAAGGGGCTCGATCGGGCACGACTACGCGGCATACTTTTCCAGGCCCTATGCGGCAATTCGTACCGCCTTCTTCGCCGTCGCCGAAGTCGTGATGGAGAGGGTCTCGGCCCTTCGGCAGAGACGAGCCGGGATCGAGCCACGGATCAAGCGTGGCTGGGTTTACGCGGTGATGAGGACCTGGGCGACCGTGATCCAGCTGGATCTCCAAGTCTCTGCCGTCATCGCCGACATTCTCGCTGGCCGACCCGCCATCTACACGACCTTCCTCGCCTATGACGAAGTCGCCCACCATTCCGGGATCGAACGACCCGAAACCCTTGCCGTACTGCGTCGAGTCGACAACGAGATCGGTCGGATCATCAAGGCGGCCGCGGTCGCACCTCGTCCCTACCACTTCGTGGTCCTCTCTGATCACGGCCAGTCCCAGGGGGCGACCTTCCTCCAGCGCTACGGCGAAACCCTCGAGGAGGTCGTGATCGAAGCAGCCGGCGTCGAGACCGACGAGGACTCCCCCACCCCCCACCGCGACGAAGCCCAGGCTTACTTCCTTGCTTCCGTCGCAGAGGCTTCCCGCGAGGACTCGATCGCCGGCAAGACGGTGAAGGTCACTGCCGGCTCCTCGGTCGATGAGACCCTCGAAGTATCAGAGCTGTCCTCCGTTAGTGACGGGGATCTTCCCGAGATCGAGGTGATGGCTTCGGGCTGCCTCGGAATAATCTCTTTCCCCAATGCCCTCGAGAGGGCGACCCTCGAGTCGATCGAGGAGCGCTACCCGCGCTTGATCGATGACCTTCGTCGACACGACGGGATCGGCTTCGTCCTGGTGAAGACGGAGTCTGGCGACGACCTCGTCCTCGGCTCCAGCGGCACCCATAACCTCACCTCAGGCGAGATCGAAGGCAGGGATCCCCTCGAAGCCTTCGGCCCCAACGCGGCAAGGCATGTCCGCCGAACGAGCGGCTTCGCCAACTGCCCGGACATCCTCGTCAACAGCACCTACTGGGTTGAGACAGATGAGGTCGCTGCCTTCGAGGAACTGGTTGGCTCCCACGGCGGCCTTGGTGGCACCCAATCCCATCCGTTCGTCCTCCACCCGCCGGTTCTGGCCTGGCCCGATAGTCCGGTGGTGGGGGCAGAGGCGATCTACGGGATCTTTACCGAGTGGCAGGCGGCGCTTCGCGCTCGGTCCCAAGGTGAGTCGACGTCCCGGGCTGCAGCACCCTGACCTCGACCTCGGGCACGACTTCCGAGGCCAGCTTCTCGAACGCCAACGGCGGTTTCTCGAGGTAGCCCCGGCCCCAGGACGTCAGGCCCGCCGGGAAGAAGGTTCCCCAGTGAATCGGTACGGCGAGGCTTGGGCGGATCAAGCTCAATGCCTCGACGGCCTTCTGCGGATCCATATGCCCCGGTCCGAGGCGGTGGCCCCAGCCCCAAATCGGGAGGAGGGCCGTGTCAGGGACACCCTCCAGCTCACTCATTCCGGGGTGCAGGTCGGTGTCACCGGCGAAGTAGAGGACAGTGCTTCCCCGGATCAGAAAGCCGATCGCGGTACTTGGGCCGTGGAACGGGCTGCGCCTGCCGTCGTGTAGGGCCTGTACCGCTTCAATTGCGACCCCCCCGACATCGGCGATCTCGCCCGGTTCGAGGTCTTCGACATTCCGGAATCCCCGTCTGCCCAGGAAGCGGGCCGTCCCCGGGCCGCCGATGATCCGCGACGAGGTGCCGAGCGACCTCAGGGAGGGCAGATCGAGGTGGTCGAAGTGATGGTGTGAGAGCAGGACGGCGTCAGGTCTGCCGATCAGCGGAGGCGACGGCACCTCGGAATAACGACGTAGGTGGCCTATCCGGGACCGCAGGACCGGGTCGGTCAGGAGCCGCACCCCGTCCAGCTCGATGGTGGTTGAGGCGTGACCCAGGAAGGTGACCGAGAGGGACTCGGGCCGAACCATCAACCCGTTCGGGCCTGCCGGACCGCCGAAGTCTTCCCGTAGGAGTAGAGGTCGATCAGGAAGGCGAGGATGAGAAGGAAGATGTCAAACGGCTGGATACCGGGGTAAGTCCCGGCCACCAGGACGAATACGAGGGTCGTCCACGGAAGGATGAAGAAGCCCAGCACGGGCAGAAACCATCCCCCATCGAAGGCGACAGCGATCCAGTCCGTGAACAGGAAGATCAAGGCCAGAGCCAGCCGGGGAGAAATCAGGGCGACGATTACTGCGAGGCATCCCACGGGGACAACCTACATCAGTTGACCCGATATCCCCCGGCAAAACCAGGCCGGAGCTAGCCTGGCCGACCCCCTACGGACCGGCCAGGCCACACCGAGAGTCCCTTCAGTCCCCCATGCCGATCTTGGCTTCCTGCCACCTCACCGTGACTGCAAAGAGGATCACGATGTCGAAGATCAGGTAGATGATCGAGAGGAATGGCTGCTGATTCAGGACCGCGATTGCCGCGATCGCATTCAGTATCAACAGGATCACGGTCACGATCCGGGCCCATTCGCGTCCCTGGATCAGGGCAAACCCGGTGAACAGCTTCACGAAACCGATGATGATCATGTAGATCCCGAGCGTCTGGGTGCTGACCACCAGCGGGTCGCCATCGAAGGCTCCTCGCACGAAATAGTCATCCTCGAAGGCGGCAGCCAGGCCGGCAATTACCTCGAAGATGCCGATCAGGATCAGCATGATCCCGGCAAATGCAACCCACGTCGCCCATCCCGGCGAGCCGCCGGGCGGGTTTCTGTACTCGCTCGATTCCATTGGACGTCCCTTCGTTCTGGGCGGACCAGGGGGCCGCCATTTCCCGAAGGGAGGTTAGCGCCCGGAGAGGTCGTCGGAACTCACGTATGCGGTCCGTGATCCCTCTTGATACACCGAAACGAGGTATGGCAGGTCGCGCTGTCGAGCGTTTGGGGAATCCTCGCCGCCGGCCTGTACCGGCTGCAGTAGTTCTCGGCACAGAGGAAGGATCCGCCCTTCAGGACCTTCCGGGGGATCCCGCTGCCGGGCTCGCGGCTGGCTTCCAGTACACCGCAGCAGGAGGTCGACTTCTGGGCATCGGGGTCGGTCCCGAACCAGGTTTTCGTCCACTCCCATGCATTTCCGGTGATCTCGAATAAGCCGAATTCGTTGGGTGGGAAACTCCTGACCGGCATGGTGTCCGGAACGATTCCCTCCGATTCCGGAGTGAACTCCCAGGGGAACTCCCCGATCCACCGGTTCATCCGCTCCCTGCCTCCGGGGGACAGCTCGTCCCCCCAGGCGAACTCGGCCTGCTCGAGACCTCCCCTGGCCGCCCTTTCCCAGTCTGCTTCCCGGGGGATCTCCTTGTTGGCCCAACGGGCATAACTGTCGACGTCCTCCCAAGAGACCTGGGTCACCGGATGGCCTTCCTTCCCTTCGATATCGCTATCGGGACCCCAGGGGTGACGCCAATTGGCCCCGGGTGTCCATCGCCACCAGGCCGCAGGGTTGCTCATGTCTACTGGACCGGGCGGCCTGAAGAAGGTGATCGAGCCGGGGACCAACTGCGCGGGATCCGCCCCGGGAAACATCTCTGGGTCCGGAGGGCGCTCGGCCACCGTCACGTAACTCGTTTGCTCCACGAACTCCCGGAAAGCCCCGTTGGTGACGGCCGTTTCGTCCATCCAGAATCCGTCCACCCTCGCCTCCCTCACGGGGCTCTCCTCGGGATAGTGGGAGTCGCTCCCCATCAGGAATTCGCCCCCGGGAATCCAGACCATTTCCCCGAGACCATCTCGAGCTTCAGTCCCCACTCTCACGCTCCGGAACGGTCGACCGAGTCGAAGAAGTCCGCCAGTACCCGGGATAGCCTGCCGCCCTGCCAGGCCAGTGGTGGCTCACCCTCATCCTCGACGACCAGCTCGGCCGACGGGATCAGCTCGGCATATAGCTCTGCCACGGCGAGGGGGTGGCCGGGGTCATGGGTGTCATGGCTGCCGACTATCAGGGTTGGGACCTTGAGCTGGCCCAAGGAATCCATGTTCGGAAGGGCACGGGACCTCGGGACCTCCCGCAAACCCTGGGCAACGGCTTCGGGGTGAAGATGCCTTCGTGTTCGATCGAGGGCGATCCGTTCGATCGTCTCCCGGTCTTCGTCCTCGCCCTCGAACTCGGAAGCCGCCAGCCGGGCGAATTCCTCGGGGCCCCCCTGCTCGAGGGCGTCGGCCCTTTCGTCCCAGCGGTCGTCCGGCATCACCTCTCTTCCTTCGGTGTAGACCGGACCGATCAGGGCGATCCCGGTGACTCGGTCGAGGTTTCCAAGGGTCCAGGCCAGGACCGTGTGGGCGCCCATCGAATGTCCGGCAAGGAAGAGGTCCCCCCCACTGGTGCGATCGGCCACCACCCTCCCGAGATCGTCTGCCTGGTGTCTGTAGTCATAGCTCTCCCCCGGTGGGGCAGGATCCGATTCGCCGTGACCCCTGGCATCCCAGGAATGGACCCGATACCCGTTGCGAGAGAGGTAGTCCGATCCGTGGACGACGAAGTCGCGGGTCGCGCTCAATCCATGGCAGAGAATCAGGTCCCTTCCCGAGCCCTTGCTCCAGCCACGGATGACCGGATCCCCCGGAATCTCGAACTGCTCTACGCCTCCCCCTGCAGGGCCTGGAGTGACCGGCTCAGTCCGCTTTTCCCGCACCCGCCAAGGCTAGATGATGCGGGGTTTGCCGCCCCTCCCGGTCCCTCGCACCCGACCCGTCCCCTTGGCATGATCCAGAGGTGAGTACGAGGTCCAAAACGACTGCAACCAGGACGAGGGTAATCGGCCACGCCCTCTCCCGGCTCATTGCTCGTCATCCAGCCAGTTGGCCGTTGTTATCCGGTTCGGTCAAAAGGTTCTTCGACACCCGGGCGGACCGGTGGGATGAGCGGACCGGTGCCGGGACGGTGGAGCACCTTGCTCCCTTGGCCGCAGCCGTCGGTCACCTTGAGGCATCGCCTGAGCGAATCCTTGATCTCGGCTGTGGGACGGGTGAGGCAGCCCTTTTCCTGGCACGGGAGTACCCGAGGGCCAGCATCAGGGGGATCGACATCTCCCCGGAAATGATTGAGTGTGCGCGTCAGAAGATCGGGCTCGACCCCGAGGCCCGAATTGCCTTCAAGGTGGGAGATGCCGCCGACCTTCCATTTCCGGATCAGAGCTTTGACCTGATCTGCCAGGTGAACGTTCCCCTCTTTTATCGAGAACTCGACCGGGTGCTCAGACCTGGCGGAAGCTTGATCATCGTCTCGACGAGCGGCACCTCTACCCCGTTCCATACCCCGGTGTCCGTCACGGTCGAAAAGCTGGAAGGCGTCGGCATGAGTCTCGTAACCCAGGGGGAAGTCGGTTCAGGGATATTCCTCCTCTTTGGAGCTCGGAATGTCTGAACCTAGGCCCCTTGCCCTGATCGTGAACCCCCACTCCGGCGGGGGACGCGGTCTGAGCGCACTTCGTACGGTCGAACGCGAGCTCGACCACCGCCGAGTCCCCTTCAGGGCGGATCTGACCGAGTCGCTCGGACATGCGGCCGAGCTGGCTCTGGCTGCCATTGAGTCCGAGGAGATCCCGGTAGCCGTTGGTGGGGACGGCCTGATCGGAGCCGTAGGCGGCGCCCTGGCGGGCGCCCCTCTCCCCCTCGGGCTCATACCGGCCGGCAGAGGGAATGACCTCGCCCGGGGCCTCGGAATCCCCTCTGACCACGGCCAGGCACTCGAGGTCATCCTCTCCGGCAACAGGCGGACGATCGATGTCGGTGAGGCCAACGGGGAAAGGTTCCTCGGCATCGCCTCGGTGGGCTTCGACTCCCGCGCCAATCGAATCGCCAACGACAGCAGACTGCCAAGCGGTCGTCTCGTCTACTCGCTCGCCGCATTGAGGGCACTGGCGACCTGGGAGGCCGTCCGGTTCTCGATCGCGCTCGACGGGGAGACCAAGAGGTTCACCGGCTACACCGTCGCGCTGGCCAACAACGGCTACTACGGTGCAGGAATGCACCTGGCCCCCGACAGTGACATCTCGGATGGATTGCTTGATCTGGTCACGGTGAGCGGCACCAGTCGGCTCCGGTTCCTCAGTCAGCTCCCGAAGGTCTTTTCCGGTAGCCATATCGAGCTCGAGGAGGTCGACTGCATCAAGGTCCGGGAGGTCGAGGTCGCTGCGAGCAGGCCGTTCGAGGTCTACGCCGATGGAGACCCGCTGACCAGGCTGCCCGCAGTATTCCGTGTGCTGCACAACGCACTCGAGGTAATGACCCCGGCAGATACCGGCGACCCGGGGTCCTGATGGGCGTGCGTGAGGTAATTGCTCGCTCGGCCGGGAGCCTGAGTCGTCGCCTCGGTCAGGGAGGCGGGACAACCCTTCCCGGGAGGATCATGCTCAAGCTCGATCCGGCTGCCCTCGAGCGCCTGGGATCGAGGCTTCCGGATGGTTCAGTCCTGATCAGTGCGACGAACGGCAAGACGACAACCTCCTCCATGTTGGCCTCGATTCTCACTGGATCGGGACGATCGGTCATTGCCAACAGCGCCGGGTCGAACATGCCATGGGGAATAGTCACGGCACTCCTGGAGGGTGACGGCGAGATCGGCCTGTTCGAGGTAGATGAAGCCTGGTTACCCCAGGTCGCCTCCTCGCTCGAACCGAGGGTCATCCTCCTCGGCAATCTCTTCCGCGATCAGCTGGACCGCTATGGCGAGACCGAGACCATCGCCTCACGATGGGCCGAGATGGCAGCTGGATCGGATGCCGTATTTGCCGTCAACGTCGACGACCCCCTCGTCTCGGCCGTCGGGGATGCTGCCCGGAACAGCCCGATCGGTTTCGGTCTGGAGGACCGATCCCTGGCCCTCTCGGAGGTCGAGCATGCCAGGGATGCGAAGCACTGTCGGGCCTGCGGGGAACCGCTGCTCTTCGAGGCGACCTTCATCGGTCACCTGGGTCACTGGGCCTGCCCGTCCTGCGGCCGGTCCCGACCGGCTCCCGATGTATTCGCATCAGACGTCGTCCTTCACGGTATGGACGGACTGTCGGCCCAGATCACTACCCCCTCCGGGGCAGCACGACTCCGGCTCCCGGTACCGGGCCTTTACAACCTCTACAACGCACTCGGAGCGGTAGCAACCGGGGAATCCCTCGGGATCGACCTCGAGTCAACGATCAAGGGGCTCGAGCAGGTCAAGGCGGTCTTCGGTCGGGTCGAGCGCATTCCTCTCGGTGCCGGCGAGGTATCGATACTCCTTGTCAAGAACCCGGTCGGGGCAAACGAGGTCCTCCGGACCCTTGCCGGTGAGGACCACCAAATCAACCTTTGGATCGCGCTGAACGACAAGATCGCCGACGGACGTGATGTCTCCTGGATCTGGGATGCCGATTTCGAGCGGCTGGCAGACAGGACCGCCCAGGTGGTCTGTAGCGGAACCAGGGCCCCTGAAATGGCCCTCAGACTCAAGTACGCCGGCTTTCCGGAATCCTCGATTACCGTGGAGCCATCTATCGGGGGATCCTTCGACGCGATGGTCGATCAGGTCCAAGGTGACCTGTTCGCCCTTCCGACCTATACGGCGCTGCTGGAACTGAAGGATCATCTTGCGACCAGCAGGGGTCTGAGGAACTTCTGGGAGGACGGTGCCCTTGCCGATGGCAACCCGGACTGAAGCTGACTGGCAGGAAATCGAGCTGCTTGGCCACCGGAGCGACCTGGCCGCATGGCAGGAGGTTGTCGACCTCTCCAGTGGTCCGATTCTCGAGCTCGGTTGCGGTGTCGGGCGAATCGCCCGCGACCTCTCCACCCCGTCGCGAACCTACATCGGCCTCGATAACGACCCCACGATGGTCCATCGCTTCAACGAGACGACTCCGGACTCGACCCATCATGCCGTTCACCTCGATGCAGGGTTCGCGAGCGACCTGAGGACCGTAGAGGGATCGATTTCCTCTGGCTTCGGACTGATCCTGGCGCCAATGCTCTTCCTGCAGGTCGTTGGCGGGGAGTCCGCCCGTGCCCTGGTCCTTTCCTCGGTGGCGACACTTCTTGATGACGACGGAGTGTTCGCCATGTCGGTCAGCTTCGAGCTACCCCGTACCGGCGGAGCAGCGGTCTCCGACGATGGCACTCGGCCCACGGTCGGTGGCGAACCTCGGGTAGACCCGGTGACGGTGCGTGCCTTTCCCGAAGGGGTTGAAGTGGTGAAGGCCCGGGCGAATGGCCAGGCCGCAAACGAGCCCGAGGTTGCGACCGACTTCCTTCACCGAGTCACCCGGCCGAAACTGAACGAGGAGCTCGCGCGGGCCGGGCTGTCGGTCTTCGCCCACCTGTCGGTACACGGTGATCGAGCGAACCAGGGTTCCACCATCCTCCTTGCCCGCACCTCCGAGCCGTAGGGTGGTGCGATGCAACTGCGGGTCGTCAATCTCTACCCGGATCAGATGAATATCTATGCCGATCGCGGGAACATCCTCTTTCTGGGAATGCGGTGCAGATGGCGTGAAATCGATTTCGTAGTGCGTGGCTGTGGCCTGGGGGACGCCTTCGACCCCGATGAATGCGACCTTCTCTATATCGGCGGTGGCCAGGACCGCGACCAGGAACTCGTCGCCCGAGATCTGCTCGGCTCGAAAAGGGAGGCCATCGAGGCCGCCTTTTCGGCCGGGAAGGTGATCCTTGCGGTGTGTGGCGGCTACCAGCTGCTCGGTACCGAATGGGAAACGGCAACCGGGGTCCACGAGGGTCTCGGCCTGGTCGACGTACGTACGACCCGCAGCGAGCGAGACCGTCTCATCGGACCGGTTCTGATCGAGACCGACTTCGGGGGAGGGCCGATGTCGGTCGCCGGATTTGAGAATCACGGGGGCCGGACGTACCTCGGGGCGCAGGCGACCCCCTTCGGTCGTGTCCTGAGTGGCCACGGGAACAACGACGAGGACGGGTTCGAGGGGGTGATGGAGGGGAATCTGATCGGTACCTACCTCCACGGGCCCCTCCTGCCGAAGAACTACCTCCTCGCCGACCGCCTGATCGAGACGGCACTCGGGTCACGCTACGGCGAACTGCCCGAGCTTCCCGAACTCGACGACAGGGCCGAGCTCGAGGCGCACGAGGGAGCCGTTCGGGCCGCTCTCAACGCCCGGTAGAGCCGAATCCACCCTCGCCACGTTCCGAATCCCCGAGTCGGTCCACCGACTCGACCTCTACGGCTGAAAAGGGGACCACGAGCAACTGGGCGATCCGGTCGCCCGGTTCAATCCTGAACACCTCGGCCGGGTCGGTGTTGAGGAGCAGGACACCTATCTCCCCGCGATAGCCCGGATCGATCAGCCCCGGGGCGTTCACAAGGGATATACCGTGTTTCAGTGCGAGGCCGGATCGGGGTACGACCAGGCCGGCGTGCCCTTCCGGTAACTCGACGGCCAGGCCTGTCCGCACCCGCCACCTCTCCCCTGGACCGATGTGAGCCGCCTCAGCGGCACAGAGATCGAGGCCGGCATCTTCATCGTGGGCTCGGGCCGGAAGGATCGCGTCGTCGGTCAGCCTTTGAAACCTCAGCTGCATGGGCAGGAGCCTAGACCATGCACCTGCCTCGCAACGCCACTCAACCGACTGCCAGATCGGCGAAGCGGTGGACCTGCGAGGCCGGCAGGTGCGCCTTGACCCTGACTCCCTCGGGTCGATCGTCCCGGGCAAGCCTTCCGGCCACCTCGTGCAGGTCATGCAGCCTGCCGGCTTCCGAGTAGGGCACGAGGAGCTCGACGGTCTCCAGCGAAGACAGGAATGCATCCTCCAGTGCTCTGCCCAGATCATCGATTCCCTCTCCGGTCAGCGCCGAGACCTGCACCGCATCCGGCCGGGCAATCCGGAGTTCCGTTCGGATCTCCTCTGGAACCAGGTCGATCTTGTTAAGCACGATCAATCGTGGCTTTGAGCCGGCCCCGATCTCCTCCAGGATCAGGTCGGCCGCGGCTATTTCACGTGCCATCGCCTCTTCGCCATGGGAGGCGTCGACCACGTGAAGGATCAAGTCGGCAAGGGTCGTCTCTTCGAGGGTCGCCCGAAAGGCCTCGACCAACTGGTGGGGCAGCTTCGAGATGAAGCCGACCGTATCGGTGAGGATGTACCGACGGCCGTCCCTGGTGAAGACCCTCGTTGTCGGATCGAGGGTGTGGAAGGGCCGGTCAGCGACCGCCACCTCGGCCCCCGTCAGGGCCCTCATCAGACTGGACTTACCGGCGTTGGTATAGCCGGCGAGCGCAATCTGGGGGTGGGGTGACGCGGTTCGCTCGCTCCGCATCCTCGCCCGCCCCTCCCGCACCTGGTTGAGCCGCTGCCTCAACTTGGTGATCCGATCCCGAGCCAGGCGTCGGTCCGTTTCGATCTGAGACTCACCCGGGCCCCTCGTCCCGATGCCGGCACCGAGGCGTTCGAGGTGGGTCCAAAGACCCCTCATCCGGGCAAGGTTGTATTCGAGCTGGGCGAGCTCGACCTGCAACTTTCCCTCAGCCGTATGAGCATGGTCGGCAAAGATGTCGAGGATGATGGCCGTCCGATCGATGACCGGGACCCCGAGAAAGGCCTCCAGGTTTCGCTCCTGTCGAGGAGCGAGTTCATCGTCACAGGCGACGAGATTCGCCCCCGTCAAAGTGATTTCCTCACGGAGTTCCTCGAGTTTGCCCTTGCCGAAGTAACGGTCCGGGTCGGGCTCGGTCCGAGCCTGCGTCATCTCACCCACGGCGCTGACGCCGGCGGTCAGGAGAAGCTC
>JBBAUQ010000025.1:0-15258 GCA_040398125.1 Solirubrobacterales bacterium
CATCGCCCGGGGGCGGAACCGCTTGATCGTCGGGCCCTCGTCGACCCGGATCTCGTGGACGACCATCTCGTCGCCGATCAGGTCGTGGTTGGCCTCGGCGTTGGCGGCCGCCGACTCGATCACCTTGGAGATCTCCTCGGCGACCGAGCGTGGCGAGAACTGGAGCAGGGAGCGGGCATCATCGATGTGTGTGCCCCTGACCTGGTCAGCGACCAGCCTCGCCTTGCGCGGCGACACTCGTACGAACCGGGCACTGGCTCGCACCAGGACCGGCGGTTCGGCGGTCTTGTCATTACCGGTCGCCATCACTCCTCGGCCTTCGATCCTTCGCCGGAATGGGCCCGGAAGGTCCTGGTCGGGGCAAACTCGCCGAGCTTGTGGCCGACCATCGACTCGGTGATGAAGACCGGGACGTGCTTGCGGCCGTCGTGGACGGCGATCGTGTGGCCGACCATCTCGGGGAAGACGGTCGAACGACGCGACCAGGTCCGGAGCATCTGCTTGTCCCCGGACTCGTTCATCGCGTTGACCCGGCTCATCAGCCGCTCTTCCACGTACGGTCCCTTTTTCGTCGATCTGCCCATCGTCTACCTCTTCTTCTTGCCCCTTCTTCGGCCGCGGACGATGTAGCGATCGGACTGCTTGCCCTTCTTCCGCGTGCGGTAGCCGAGGGTCGGCTTGCCCCACGGGGTGACCGGGTGGCCGCCCGGGGTGTGGTGGGCCTCGCCACCACCGTGCGGGTGGTCGACCGGGTTCATCGCCACGCCCCTCGTCTGGGGCCTCTTGCCCTTGTGCCTGTTCCGTCCGGCCTTGCCAATCTTCACGTTCTGGTGCTCGGAGTTGGACAGGGTGCCGACCGTGGCCCGGCACTCGGCCCGGACCATCCTCATCTCGGATGAAGGCAGCCTCAGGGTTACCATCTCGCCTTCCTTGGCGACGAGCTGGATCGAAGTCCCGGCCGAGCGGCCGAGCTTCCCGCCCTGGCCGGCCCTCAGTTCCACGTTGTGGACGATCGTGCCGACCGGCATGTCGCCGAGGGCGAGGCAGTTGCCGGGCTGGATGTCCGATCCCGGACCGGACTGGACCTGGTCACCAACCGTGAGCTCGGCCGGGGCCAGGATGTAGGCCTTCGCCCCGTCGGCGTAGTGGATCAGGGCGATGTAGGCACTGCGATTCGGGTCGTACTCGATCGAGGCGACCTTCCCGGGTACCCCGTCCTTGACCCGCTTGAAGTCGATCTGGCGATAGCGCCGCTTCGCGCCCCCGCCCCGGTGCCGGGAGGTGATCCGACCGTTCGAGTTGCGCCCTCCGGACTTGCCGATCCCGTCGGTGAGCTTCCGCTCGGGACGGTCGGTGGTGATCTGCTCCCGCTTCTGGTAGGTCGCGAAACGCCTGCCCGGGCTGGTTGGCTTGGTCTTGCGAATCGCCATCTCTAGCCCTCCACCGCCGCACCCTCGAACAGCTCGATCGTCTCACCGGGGGCGAGCTCGACCACTGCCTTCTTCCAGGACCTGGTGCGTCCGGTATCGACACCCCGGCGCTTCGGCTTGGGGCGGACCTTGGAGGTCCTCACCTTGACCACCTCGACTCCGAAAGCCTTCTCCACGGCGTCCTTGATCTCGAACTTGTGAGCCCGGTCGTCCACCCGGAAGGTGTACTTCCCGGCCGCGATCAGGGCATAGGTCTTCTCGGAGATGACCGGTCTGATGATCACGCTGCGCGGGTCCATCACTGGTCATCTCCCTCAGCGGGGCGATCGCCGCCCTTGCCAGACCTGGATCCGGCCACGTCACCGTTGCGGGCAACCAGGTCACCGAGGGCATCCTCGGAAACGACGAGAGAGGCCGCCCCGATCACGTCGACGACGCCGGCAGCGTTGACATCCATCACCTCGACCCTGGGAAGGTTGCGAAAGCTCTTCATCAACGCGATCTCCTCGGGCCGAACCAGCACCAGGGTGGCCCTCTTTGCTCCCCATTTGTCCAGGGCCTCGGCGGCCGTCTTGGTGGAAGGGGTCTCGAAGTCGGCTGCCTTGACCACGGCCACACTGCCCCGGTCGGCGTGGACCGAGAGTGCCGAGCGCATCGCCCGGCGACGGGCCTTCCGATTCACCTTGAGCAGGTAGTGCCGCGGCTTCGGGCCGAAAGCCGCACCGCCGCCGTAACGGTTTGGGACGCTGAGTGCGCCGACCCGGGCACGACCGGTGCCCTTCTGCCGCCAGGCCTTGGCGGTGGTCATCGAGACCTCACCCCGGGTCAAGGTCGAGGCCGTGCCGCGTCGGCGGGCGTTGGCGTCGGCCCGGGCGACCTCGTGGACCAGTGAATGGTGGAAGTCCTCGGAGAAGAGCTCGGCCGGGAGATCGGCCTTGGTCGTCTTGCCTAGAACCGGTGCCTTGGTGCTAGCCATCGGACCTGATCTCCACGATCGAATTCTTCGCCCCCGGAACCGAGCCCTTGATCAGCAACAGATTGCGATCGGGATCGACTTGGACGACCTCGAGACCGAGCTGGGTGGCCCGACGGTTGCCCATCTGTCCCGGCAGCCTCATCCCCTTGAAAACCCTCGCCGGCCAGGCACTTGCACCGATCGAGCCCGGCGCCCTGACGTTGTGGGAGCCGTGGGTGACCGGCCCCCGGCCGAATCCGTGCCGCTTGACCGTCCCCTGGAAGCCCTTGCCGATCGTGATCCCGGCAACCTTCACCTTCTGGCCGGGCTCGAAACTGGCGACCGTGACCTCCTGGCCGAGCTTCGGACCGTCGTTTCCCCCTGAGTCTTCGCTGCCTTCGGTCTCTGACTCCTCACCTTCGGCTGCCTCGGCCTCTTCGCCACCGTTTCCACCGGCCGTCTCGACCGGGATCTCGGCGTCGCGGAACTCGACCAGGACCCGCATCGGCTTGGCGTCAGCCTTGGCGAGGTGACCGCGCTCGGCTCCCGTCAGCTTGCTCTCGGGCACCTCGTCGAAGGCCAGCTGGACGGCTGCGTAGCCGTCCCGTTCGGGATCGCGAATGGCCGTCACCGGACAGGGGCCGGCCTCGATCACGGTTACCGGCACCACCTCGCCGTCCTCCTGGAAGACCTGGGTCATGCCGAGCTTCTTGCCGAGGATCGCCGACACGACTCAGAGCCTGATCTCGATGTCGACGCCGGCCGGCAGTGAGTCGAGTCGCTGGAGCGAGTCGATCGTCTTGGGTGACGGCTGATTGATGTCGATCAGGCGCTTGTGGGTCCTGATCTCGAAGTGCTCACGGGAATCCTTGTCCTTGAACGGCGAGCGGATGACGCAGTAGACGTTCTTTTCGGTCGGCAGCGGGACCGGTCCGGAAACCGAAGCACCAGTGCGTTCCGCCGTATCGACGATCTCGCGCGCAGCCCGGTCAATGGCGTCATGGTCATACGCCTTGAGCCTGATCCTGATTTTCTGTGCAGCTACAGCAGCCACTGTCTCGCTCTTCGGTTGCTTTCCGTCCGTATTCCACGCGTGCCAGACCCGGTCTGGCGCCCGCCGTTGTCAAGGTCCCCGGCTGCCTTCGCCGTCTCCGGTCGCCCGGCTCTCGGCGTGGTTCAGCCCGTGGGGTGATGCAAAGGTCGTATCTGTTACCTGTCTTCGCCACCCCGGTCGGGGTGACGGGAGCGGGCCTTCGGCCCACCCCCTCGGGTCGTCACTCGATGATCTCGGAGACGACCCCGGAACCCACGGTCCGGCCACCCTCACGGATGGCGAAGCGGAGTCCCTGATCCATGGCGATCGGCTGAATCAACTCGATCGTCATCTCGACGTTGTCGCCCGGCATGACCATTTCCGTCCCCTCGGGGAGGTTGGCGACGCCGGTCACGTCGGTGGTGCGGAAGTAGAACTGCGGCCGGTAACCCGAGAAGAACGGGGTGTGCCTGCCACCCTCTTCCTTCTTCAGGCAGTAGACCTCGGCCTTGAACTTGGTGTGGGGCGTGATCGAACCCGGCTTGCAGAGGACCTGTCCACGCTCGATCTCCTCGCGCTTGGTTCCCCGCAGCAGACAGCCGACGTTGTCGCCGGCAAGACCCTCGTCGAGGATCTTGCGGAACATCTCGACCCCGGTAATCGTGGTCGTCGTGGTCGGGTTGATCCCGACGATCTCGACCTCGTCCCCGGTGTTGACCTTGCCCTGCTCGATCCGGCCGGTCGCGACCGTGCCGCGGCCGGTGATCGAGAAGATGTCCTCGACCGGCATCAGGAACGGCTTGTCCAGCTCACGCTCGGGCTCCGGAATGGAGGCGTCGAGTGCGGCGCCGAGCTCGAGGATCTGGGCCTGGGCCTCCTCGTCGCCTTCCAGCGCCTTGAGGGCCGACCCCTTGATGATCGGGGTGCTGTCGCCGTCGAACCCGTACTCGTTGAGCAGGTCGCGGACCTCTTCCTCGACCAGCTCGATCAGCTCGTCGTCATCGACCTGGTCGACCTTGTTCAGGAAGACCACGATGTGCGGCACGTTCACCTGGCGGGCCAGGAGGATGTGCTCACGGGTCTGCGGCATGACGCCATCGGCAGCCGATACCACCAGGATCGCCCCGTCCATCTGGGCAGCACCGGTGATCATGTTCTTGACGTAGTCGGCGTGGCCCGGGCAGTCGACGTGGGCGTAGTGGCGATCGTCGGTCTCGTACTCGACGTGCGAAGTCGCGATGGTGATTCCGCGCTCCTTCTCTTCCGGCGCGTTGTCGATCTCGTCGAAGCTCTTGGCCTCGGTCTCACCCTTGCCCGAGAGGGTGTTGGTGATCGCCGCGGTAAGGGTCGTCTTGCCGTGGTCGACGTGGCCGATTGTGCCGACGTTCACGTGCGGCTTGTCGCGCTCGAACTTCTCCTTGGACATCGCTCTACTCGAACCTTTCTATCGCTCTTCTACTCGTTGCAGAATTCTGTTTTCCGTCAAATTCGCCGCTTCGGGCCTCTCGACCGCAGTTCTGCCCGACGGCGGCGTCCGTCTACGGGCAACCCGGAAAATATAGCCATTCAGCGGCCTCGGGGTTGCGAGCCTAGGCCTCTGCCCCCGCCTTTTCACCGGATCGACTGGCCGAGATCTCCTCGGCGAGGTTCCCCGGGACCTCCTCGTAGCGCTCGAACTGCATGGTGTAGGTCGCCCGGCCCTGGGTCGACGAACGCAGGTCGGTCGCGTAGCCGAACATCTCACTGAGTGGCACGAAGGCCTGGACCGCCAGCGCGTTTCCGCGCTGCTCCTGGCCCTGGACCTTGCCGCGACGCCTGGAAAGGTCCCCGATCACGTCCCCGAGGAAATCCTCCGGGGTAATCACCTCGACCGCCATTATCGGCTCCAGGAGAACCGGGTTGGCCTTGCGGGCAGCCTCCTGGAGGGCCATCGAGCCGGCGATCTTGAAGGCCATCTCGGAGGAGTCGACGTCGTGGTAGGAGCCGTCGATCAGCTCGATCTTGACGTCGACCATCGGGTAACCGGCCTTGATCCCGTTCTCGAGTGCCTCCTCGACCCCCTGCTTGACGGCCGGGATGTACTCGGTCGGAATCACGCCGCCCTTGATCTTGTTGTCGAAGACGAATCCCTCCTCGGGTGCCGGCTCGATGTTGATCACCGCGTGCCCGTACTGGCCACGGCCGCCGGTCTGGCGGGCGAACTTGGCGTCCACCTTGTCGACCCGCTTGCGAATCGTCTCGCGGTAGGCCACCTGGGGCTTGCCGACGTTGGCCTCGACGTTGAACTCGCGGATCATCCGGTCGACCAGCACCTCGAGGTGGAGCTCGCCCATCCCGTGGATCAGGGTCTGGCCGGTCTCCTCGTCGGACTCGACCTTGAAGGTCGGGTCCTCTTCGGCCAGTCGGGCCAGCGCCGTGCTCAGCTTCTCCTGGTCCGACTTGGTCTTGGGCTCGATCGCCACCGCGATCACGGTGTCCGGGAAGTCCATGCTCTCGAGCTCGATCGGGGCGTCCGGGGCCGACAGCGTGTCACCGGTCCCGGTCTGCTTGAGGCCGACCCCGGCGCAGATGTCACCGGCGTATACCCGGTCTATCTCCTCACGCGAGTTGGCATGCATCATCAACAGGCGACCGATCCGCTCGGTCTTGCCGGTGGTCACGTTCAACACCCTCCCACCGGCTTCGAGCTGGCCCGAGTAGACCCTGAAGTAGGTGAGCTTGCCGACGTAGGGGTCCGACATGACCTTGAAGGCCAGGGCCGCGAACGGTCCGTTGTCATCGGCCGGACGGTCGGCCTCTTCACGTTCCTCGGCACCCTTGGCCTTGGGCAGCAGCCCTTCGACCGGGGGAACCTCGAGAGGCGAGGGGAGCAAGGCCACGATGTAGTCGAGCAGCGGCTGGACGCCCTTGTTCTTGAAGGATGATCCACAGAGGACCGGGGTGACCGAGATCGCGAGCGTCGCCTGCTTGAGGGCGTTAAGCAGTTTCTCTTCCGAGATCTCCTCCTCGGCCAGGTAGAGCTCCATCACCTCGTCGTCGTGGTCGGCCACGGCCTCGAGCAGGGCGGCCCGGTACTCCTCGGCCTGGTCCTTCATCTCGTCGGGGATCTCGGTCTCATCGAACTCCGTCCCCATGTCGTCCTTGTAGATGAGGGCCTTCATCTTGACCAGGTCGACGATCCCGACGAAGGCGTCCTCGGCCCCGATCGGCAGCTGGATCGGTACGGCATTCGCGCCCAGGCGGTCCTTGATCGTCTCGACCGAGCGGTAGAAGTCTGCCCCGATCCGGTCCATCTTGTTGATGTAGGCAATCCTCGGAACGGAGTACTTGTCGGCCTGGCGCCAGACCGTCTCGGACTGCGGCTCGACCCCGGCCACCGAGTCGAATACGGCTACCGCGCCATCGAGCACCCTGAGGGAGCGCTCGACCTCGACCGTGAAGTCGACGTGGCCCGGTGTATCGATGATGTTGATCCGGTGGCCGAGCCACTCGCAGGCCGTCGCGGCCGACGTGATCGTGATCCCACGCTCCTGCTCCTGCTCCATCCAGTCCATCGTCGCGGCGCCCTCGTGGACCTCGCCGATCTTGTGGGTGCGCCCCGTGTAGTAGAGGATGCGCTCGGTCGTCGTGGTCTTGCCCGCGTCGATGTGGGCCATGATCCCGATATTGCGGGTCTTTTCGAGTGGGAATGAGCGGGCCATCTGTTGCCTGTCTGCTGCTTTCTTTTCTGGGCTTTGCGAGGTTTGGCCGGGCAAAGTCGTCGCCGGGCCAGCGGCCCGGACCAACAAAAAGCCCCGCAGGCTGCGGGGCGTACCCGGGCGATTTCCCAATATACCAGAGGAAACACCCCCGATCCGGTCCCTCGATTAGGCTGGGGCGGCACCGAATGAGGCTCTTCAGGGGTGTCGGATCGAGACGGGGATGGACGAGGAAAAAGCCAAACAGAACAGTGGCGACGAGGACCGCGGGGACCATCGGCCTCGCCGGCTGACCGAACGCCAGCGGGCCGAGGCCCGCCGCGCCCGACGGCGCCGGCCGGCTCGGACAGCCCGGAAGAGGGCCGGGGGCGGAAATCCCCTCAACCGCGGAGTTCGGGCATTCCTCGCAGAGCTCGGCCGGGCCGTCGCCTTCATCGCCGGTCTCGTCCCGGCCCTTTTCAATGCCCTCGGCTCGGCCGCCCGGAGCCTGCTCGAGGCAGTCATCTTCATCGGCGAGCGGCTGCTCGGCCTGCTGACCGGCCTGGGACGAACTGCATCGAGGCTGCTGGCCGGACTCGGGCGAGCAGTCAATCGCCTGGACCAGATCCTCACACCGGTCCGGGCGGCCGCACTGATCTGCCTGCTCGGCGGCCTGGCCCTGGCCGGCTCGCAGTTCATCGACTACCGGGCCACCGAGATCGGCGGCCCCGAGTATGTCGGGGTACTCGACCTCACCAGTGCACCCCGGGTAGACGTTCTGACCCCGCTCCAGACCCACTCGGTCCTGGTGCTGGTGCTTGCGGTCGTCGGAGTGGTCGGGACCCTCACCACCTTGATCACCGGGCGGAGCCGCCCGGCCGCCCTGGTAGCCCTGGCCGGGCTCGTCTCGGTGATCGTCTCGGTTGCCGTCGACCTCCCCCGGGGACTGGAACTCGGCGAGGCCGAGATCGCCTATGCCGACGCGGTGGCCGTCCTGCTGGGGGGCTTCTGGCTCCAGTTGGCCGGCGGGGTCATCCTGGCCATCGGGGGGCTCGTCCTCTGGGCGACCGGTAGCGCACCGGCCACGGCACCCGCCCGGGCCGACCGGCTGGCCAGGGGAGCGGTGTGAGTCGGTACGCCTCGGCGACGACGGCGGCAAGGCTGACGGCGCTGACCGCGCTCCTCGGGGTGGTCGTCGTGATCCTCTCCCAGTTCGCGCCGGGCTACGCACTCGACGATGAGTTCGGGGCCCGGATCGAGACGGTCACGCTGCTGTCCAAGCACGGGGCCTTCACCCTGATTTTCGCCCTGGTTGCACTCGCCGGGCTGATCTTCACCCTGACCTCGGGATCGCGCCCGGCCGCGATCACGGTCTTCGGCATGGGCGTTGCCGTGATTCTCGTCTTCCTCTTCATCGATCTCCCGGACCTCGGTGAGACCGGGATGTTCACCGCACCGGGTGCCGGCAACGTCGACGCCTTCGGCAGTTCCGAGGCCGGCCTCTGGATGGAGTTGATCGGCGGGGTCGTGCTGGTGCTTGCCGGTGCCGCGCTGGCAACCTTCGACTCGGTCGAGTTACGTGCCGTGTTGCCCCGGCGCGGGGGCTCGACGAAGGCCCGGCCGGCTCCGGCCGAGCGGGACTGAAGGCCGGTCGGCCTCTACCAGCGGTAGTGGGCGAAGGCCTTGTTGGCCTGGGCCATGCGGAAGATGTCGTCCTTGCGCTTCCAGGCGTTGCCCTGCTGCCTGGTTGCGTCGAGGATCTCGTTGGCCAGACGCTCCGACATCGAGTACTCGTTGCGCTGACGGGCGAACTCGACCAGCCACCTGACCGCAAGGGTCCTGGCGCGGCGGGCCGGCACCTCGACCGGGACCTGGTAGGTCGCCCCACCGACCCGGCGGGAGCGGACCTCCAGCTGCGGGGTAAGTTCCGTTATCGCCTGCTCGAGTACTTCGACCGGCTCACCGTCACTGCGCTCACCGACGATCGCCAGGGCGTCATAGGTGATCTTCTCGGCCACCGACTTCTTGCCGTCCCGCATGACCTTGTTGATCACCTGCTGGACGAGCTTGCTGCGAAACTCTGTGTCGGCCTCGATCGGCCGGATTGAAGCGGTATTGCGTCGGGCCATCTGTTAGCTGGCCTTGACCCCGTAGCGGGACCGTGCCTGCTTGCGGTCGGACACTCCGGCGGCGTCCAGGGTGCCCCGGACGACCTTGTAGCGAACGCCCGGCAGGTCCTTGACCCGGCCACCCCTGATCAGGACCACGGAGTGCTCCTGGAGGTTGTGGCCCTCACCCGGGATGTAGGCGGTGACCTCCATGCCGTGGGCCAGTCGGACCCTGGCGATCTTGCGCAGTGCCGAGTTGGGCTTCTTCGGCGTGACCGTTGCCACGCGCGTGCAGACCCCGCGTCGCTGCGGAGCCGCAACCTTCTTCTTGTTGCCCTGCCCGGACTTGAGCCCGGGCGTGGCGACCTTCTTCTTCGGGCGCTTGCGGCCCTTCCTTACGAGTTGGTTCGTATTCGGCATGGCGGCTGATGTTACAGGTGGAGCGGCCCGGTCGTCCAGCCAGTCGGGTCGGGACGTCCTCCTGCAGACCGGGATCGCGAAATTCCGACCCCACAGACAGGATTTGACCAGCTACACTGCGCGGGTGCCCGAGTACTGGCCAATCTTCTTCCTGTTGATCGTCCTGAAAGTACCGGCGATCGGCATGATCCTCTTACTCTGGTGGGCTTCGCGGCCGACCGTGGCTTCGGGCCAGGACGGCGAGGATTCAGGTGGCGGGCCGAAGCGGAAGCCGATCCTGCCACGCGGTCCGAGAAGGGGCGGCCCCGGTTTCTCCGGCAACGGGCTCCGTCCTCGGCGGGACGGCGCAGTGCCTCAGGCCGGAACGCCCAGACGGGTCCGGCTCCGCTCCCGCTCGCGGGAAACCGTCCGCAAGTAGTCGTCGAAGTCGACCTGGATCGTGTGCCGCTTCGAGGTCACGTAGCGACGCTCCATCCGTGCCTGCTCCAGGGCTATATCGCGGGCCATCTCGGCCGGCCCGGGCAGCCCGCCATCGCCGGCGATCAGGTCGGTCACCCAGCTCGACTGCGCCTCCGCGAGTGGCATGATCGCCCCCAGCGGCTGGACCAGGCCGATGAACCACAGCCCGGGGCTCTCTGGCGGAACGACCCGTTTGTAGAGCTCGACCCGGTTGTCGGCCGGATCGAGGATCGACCGGTCGAGGAACGGGAAGGTGATCTTGTAGCCGGTGCAGAAGATGACCAGGTCGATCTCCTCTGAACTGCCGTCGGTGAAGATCACCCGGTCACCATCGAATCGCTCGATGTTCGGCTTGACTCCTATGTCGCCATGTCCGAGCCGGCCTACCAGCTCCTCGGAGACGGTCGGATGGGCATGCAGTGGGTCGTGGTCCGGCTCGGGCAGGCCGTAGTCGGTCAACTTGCCGACCGAGAAACGGAGCATCAGCTTCATCGCCGCACTCTGGACCGCGAGCGGTGCCCGCGAGAGCGGGCCGGCGAACCGCTTGTCGGTGGGCACCCCGCCGATGTACTTGGGCAGGATCCAGGCGCCTCGCCGCATCGCCAGGAAGGTCTTGTCGGCGATCCGTGACGCCTCGACTGCGATGTCGGTCGCCGAATTACCGATCCCCAGGACCAAAACCCGCTTGCCCGCGAGCAGATCCGGTGTCTTGTAGTCATGGGCATGGATCAGCGTGCCGTCGAACTCATCCTGGCCCGGGAAGGACGGTTCGGGCCAACGCGGATTCCAGTGGTGGCCGTTGCAGACCATGACATCGGTGTAGGTCTCGGTCTGCTCCTCGCCCTCCGGACCGCGGACTGTCACCTCCCAAAGGTCACCGGACGGCTCAACCGAGATCACCTCGGTCTGGAACTGGATCCGGTCCCGGAAACCGAAATGGTCGACGAAGTCATCGAAGTAACGGACTATCTCGTAGTGACTCGGGTAGTCCGGGTAGTCGTCCGGCATCGGGAATGCCTCGTACTCCATCATCTCCCGTGAAGTGTTGATGTGCAGCGAGCGGTAAGCGGCCGACATCCCGTTGTCGTTCTCGTACCGCCAGTTGCCGCCGACCTCGGACCCCTTCTCGAAGCAGTCGAAGGCGATACCCCGCTCAGCCAGCCTCTGACAGGCCGTGATCCCGGAGGAACCGGCGCCGATTACACACACTCGCGGGGTCGGGTCTGGTCCGTTGCCGTACATCGGTTCCCCGATTCTAGGGGGTCGGGTTAGCGGTTACCTAGTCGGACTTGGCTTCGGTCGCGGCATCGAGTTCCTGGGAGATCCCCTCGATCTCCTCGGCGAAGGACTCGCCGAACCCGTCAGCCTCGCCGTTGCCGACCGAACCGTCACCACCCTCGGCCAGCAGGGCGGCCTCCTCGGGCGGTGTGAACTCGACCGTCGGCTCGACCACGATCGACCGGTAGTGCTTGAGCCCGGTAGCGGCCGGGATCAGCTTGCCGATGATCACGTTCTCCTTAAGTCCGACCAGGCGGTCGCGCTTGCCCTCCAGGGCAGCATCGGTCAGGACCTTGGTCGTCTCCTGGAAGGAAGCGGCCGAAAGGAATGACTCGGTGGCCAGTGAGGCCTTGGTTATCCCGAGAATCTTCTCCTTGCCCTTGGCTATCGCGCCACCCTCTGCCTTGATCTCCTTGTTCAGGCGCTTGAGGGCATGACGGTCCTCCAGCTGGCCCGGCAGCAGGTCGGTGGAGCCCTTGGTCTCGATCTCGACCTTCTTCATCATCTGTCGGACGATGATCTCGATGTGCTTGTCATCGATCTCGACGCCCTGGGCCCGGTAGACCTTCTGGACCTCGGCAACCAGGTACTGCTCCACGGCAGTACGGCCCCGGATATCCAGCACGTCCGCCGGGTAGAGGGAGCCTTCGTTCAGCTGCTGTCCGACCTCGACCTTGTCGCCATCGGCGACGTAGAGCCGGGTGCGCGGCGGGAAGGTGTAGGAGTGCTCCTCGCCGGCCTTGTCCAGTACTGAAACGGTTACCTGCTTCTCGGTCTCCTCGACCGTAACCTTGCCCTCGACCTCGGCCATCTGGGCCAGGCCCTTCGGCTTGCGGGCCTCGAAGAGCTCGACCACCCTGGGCAGACCCTGGGTGATGTCCTGCCCGGCAACACCACCGGTGTGGAAGGTACGCATGGTGAGCTGGGTACCTGGCTCACCGATCGACTGGGCCGCAATCGTGCCGACCGAATCCCCGATCTCGACCATCGAACCGGTAGCCGGGGCGATCCCGTAACAGGAGCGGCAGACCCCGTATTCGGCCTCGCACTTGAGCGGCGAGCGGACCGGCACGGTGGCGTCGGTCTCGTTCTCCCAGGCCTCGGCGATCTCGACGAGGCCCTCCTTGGTGATCACCTGGTTCTTCTTCAACAGTTCGCGGCCGCGCTTCGTCTCGTACTTGCCGAGCGAGAGTCGGCCGATCAGCTTGTCGTTGGGGTCACCGGCCTCGTCGAAGACCGGCATTTCGATCCCCTCCTTGGCCTTGCAGTCCTCGGTCCGGATGATCACGTCCTGGGCAACGTCGACCAGACGCCGGGTCAGGTAACCCGAATCGGCCGTCCGCAGGGCGGTGTCGGCCAGGCCCTTGCGGGCACCGTGGGTCGAGATGAAGTACTCGCCGACCGAGAGTCCCTCGATGAAGTTGGACTTGATCGGCCGCTCGATGATCTCGCCCTTCGGATTCGCCATGAGGCCGCGCATCCCGGCCAGCTGGCGGATCTGCTTGAACGATCCGCGAGCACCGGAGTTGGCCATCATGAAGATCGGGTTGAGTCGATCGAGGTTGTCCTCCATGGCCTTGCCGACTTCCTCGGTGGCCTCGTTCCACCGGTCGGTCACCTGGCGGTGCCGTTCCTCAGCGGTGTGCCAGCCCTCCTCGAACTCGGCCTGGATCCGCTCGGTCTCTTCGTCGAACCGCGCGATGATCTCTTCCTTCTCGGGCGGAGACACGACGTTGTTCTTCGAGACCGTGATCCCGGCCCGGGAGGCGAACTGGAACCCGAGGTCCTTGAAGGAGTCGAGCACCTGGGACACGGCCGGGGCACCGTACGTGTCGACCAGCCAGGTGACCAGGTCATTGATGTCGCGCTTCTTCAGCGACTCGTTGACGAAGCCGTACTGGCCGGGCTTGTAGTCCTCGCCGAGGGCGTTCCTCAGGGCCCGGTCGATCCGGTCGTTGAAGATGATCCGCCCGACCGTGGTCAGGAAGTGCTCTTCCCCGGCCTGGCGGTACTCGGCGTAGTCGTGCAGGTCGACCACCCCGTTCTCGTACGCCAGCTCTGCCTCCTGGGCCGTCCGGAACGGGTGAGGCGGCTTCTTCAGCTTGGCCGGATCGAGCTCGGCTACGTCTTCGGGCGAGTAAGTCAGGTAGTAGAGGCCGAGAACCATGTCCTGGGTCGGAGTGGCGAGCGGCGTGCCGTTGGCCGGCGAGAGGATGTTGTTCGACGACAGCATCAGGACCCGTGCCTCGGCCTGGGCCTCGGCCGAAAGCGGCACGTGGACCGCCATCTGGTCGCCGTCGAAGTCGGCGTTGAAGGCGGCGCAGACCAGCGGGTGAACCTGGATTGCCTTGCCCTCGACCAGGATCGGCTCGAAGGCCTGGATCCCGAGGCGGTGGAGCGTCGGCGCCCGGTTCAGCAGGACCGGGTGCTCCTCGATCACTTCCTCGAGGACGTCCCAGACCTCCGGAACCATGGAGTCGACCATCTTCTTGGCCGCCTTGATGTTCTGTACCGCTTCGCGCTCGACCAGCAGGGCCATCACGAAAGGCTTGAAGAGCTCCAGGGCCATCAGCTTGGGCAGGCCACACTGGTGGAGCTTGAGCGACGGGCCGGCGACGATCACCGAACGGCCCGAGTAGTCGACCCGCTTGCCCAGAAGGTTCTGACGGAAACGACCCTGCTTGCCCTTGAGCATGTCCGAGAGCGACTTGAGCGGCCGGTTGCCGGGCCCGGTGACCGGGCGGCCACGCCGGCCGTTGTCGAACAGGGCGTCGACCGACTCCTGCAGCATCCGCTTCTCGTTGTTGACGATGATCTCCGGCGCACCGAGGTCGAGCAGGCGCTTGAGGCGGTTGTTCCGGTTGATCACCCGACGGTAGAGGTCATTCAGGTCAGAGGTGGCGAACCGGCCACCGTCGAGCTGGACCATCGGCCGCAGCTCCGGCGGAATGACCGGAATGCAGTCCAGCACCATCCACTCGGGCCTGTTGTCGGAGTTGAGGAAGGCCGAGGCGACCTTGAGCCGCTTGACGGCCCTGGCCTGCTTCTGGCCCTTCGAGGTGTCGATCTGGTCTTCCAGCTCGGCACACAGGGCCTCGAGGTCGACCTGTTCGAGCAGGTCGCGGATTGCCTCCGCACCCATTCCACCCCGGAAGTACTCGCCCCAGCCGAATGGCGAACCGAACCTCTCCTGCAGCTCCCGGAAGTCGGTCTCGTCGTTGATCACCTCTCGCGGTGACATCGTCTGGAAGGTCTCCCAGATCCGCTCGAGACGATCGGCGGCCTCGTCGATGTAGGCCTCGGTGTCGTTTATCTCGGCGTCGAAGTTCTTGTTGAGCTCCTTGATCTGCTTGGCCTTGTCGTCATCACTCAGCTTCTTGAGCTGTGTGGCGGTGTAGCCGAGCGAATCGGCCCAGAGGTGGTCCTCTTCCGAGAACTTCGTCTGGTCACCGGACTCGATGTACTTGATCCGGCGCTTGAGCGACTCATCGAGCTCCTGGGTGGCGCGCTGGCGCTCCCCCTCGTACTCGGCGAGCACGCTCTTGACTTCCTTCTCGAGCTTCGGCAGGTCCTTGTCCCGGGCCTCTTCGTCCACCCAGGTGACCACCGAGGCAGCGAAGTAGAGAACCTTCTCCAGCTCCTTGGGTGCCATGTCGATCAGGTAGCCGATCCGGGAAGGAACGCCCTTGAAGAACCAGATGTGGGAGACCGGGGCAGCCAGGTCGACGTGGGCCATCCGCTCACGACGGACCTTGGACCGGGTCACCTCGACCCCGCACCGCTCGCAGACGATGCCCTTGTACCGGACTCGCTTGTACTTGCCGCAGTAGCACTCCCAGTCCTTGGTCGGACCGAAGATCCGCTCGCAGAACAGGCCGTCCTTCTCGGGCTTGAGCGT
>JBBAUQ010000026.1:0-13994 GCA_040398125.1 Solirubrobacterales bacterium
AACCAGCCAAATGACCATGCCTCTACTCACGATCTTCCCGGAGCAGCTGACGGCGCTCCGTCTCTCGGGATTGGTGTTGGCCGCACTACTGATCGCCTTTGCCTTCGTCAGGCGGTCGAAGCTGACCAACGCCGAGATCATCCTGATCTTCGTTGTCGCGGTCGGCCTGGTGATCGTCTCGGGAACCGAACTGGCCGACCGCCTGCTCTCGGCGCTTTCCTTCCAGCGGGGCAACGGGGGCCGAATCCTCGGACTGGCCGTCCTGGCCATCCTTTTCCTCTTCGCGCTCTCGCTCAGGTCTCTCCACGTAGCCCAGCGAAACACAAGGGAAATATCGGGCGTACTCGAAGGAATCGCATCTGAACAGTTCCTCGCTGCCGGAAACAGGGAGCGCTTTGCCGACCGGATCGGAATCGTCATCCCGGCCTTCGATGAGGCCGAGAACATCGGATTCGTCCTCGACCGGATCCCGGACGAGGTCTGTGGAGTCCCGACTGCCGTGCTGGTCGTCGACGATGGCTCCCGGGACGGGACGGCCGAGGTAGCGGCCGAACACGGGGCGGTGGTCGCCCGACACGTCATGAACCGCGGCGGCGGAGCGGCACTTCGGACGGGCTATCGCCTGATGTCGGATTCCGGGGCAAAGCTCGTCGTCACCCTCGACGCCGATGGCCAGCACCGGCCCTCGGAAATGGACAGGCTCGTCGCCCCGGTCCTGTCGGGGGAAGTAGACGTGGCACACGGATCACGGGTGCTCGGGGAAGCAGAGCGAGGCCAGTTCGCGCGTGAGGCCGGGATCGTGTTCTTCAACCGCGTCGTCTCCCTGATCACCCGCACCAAAGTGACCGACTGCTCAAACGGCTACAGGGCCGTTCGGACCGAGGTGCTTCCCCTGCTGGTCCTGCGGCAGGAACAGTTCCATACCTCGGAGTTCCTGATTGAGGCCCTGAAGAAGGGCGTTCCGGCAGTGGAGGTCCCGGTGACGGTCGAGCCGAGACTGCACGGGCAGTCGAAGAAACCGGCCGTGGTGCGCTACGGGATCGGCTTTGCCAACGCGATCATGAGGACCTGGCTACGGTAAGAATCAGGGGACGATCCGCTAGCCACGGGGCGGCGGCATCCTCACCTCTGAAGGGTCCGGTAGGTAGAGGTCCGTGCCACACCTCGGGCAGACCTGGACGTAGAGCTTGACCGTCTTTCGACAGTGCGGGCATTGGCGCTCGGGCTCGGTCTCCTCGTTGCGATAGAGGATGACTGCAATCAGGCCGATGAAGGGCAGGACCGTTCCGATCAACAGCCAGATGAAGAAGGAGCCGCCCTTGGCCCGGCCGATGATTCCGGTAGCGAGACCGGCACTCAGGGCAATAACGACCCACTCGAGACCCATCGTCGCCTAGCCCATCGGTCGGTGGGAGCCGCCGCGCTCGTATACCTCGCTCTCGAGCGAACCCGGCATCCCGATTGATCCGACATCTGACAGGTCTCGCCTGAAGGGCAGGCTTGCGGTCCAGTCGAGGATGGCCCGGAGCTTTCTCGAGCGACCGGGAATCTGGCTCATGTGGTAGGTCCGGGCCAACCACCACGCCGTGAAGCCACTGAAGGTCCGATCGCCGATTCTCCCGACCGCCTTGTACCTGCCGAGGTTGACGAAGGCGTTGTTGCTTTCATACTCGAATCGCCTCGGGTGGCCGACACCTAGCTCGGCCGCCACGTTTGCTGCGGCCACCGGCGCCTGGCGGACCGCATGCTGGGCGGTCGGTGGGCAGATCCCTCCCCGCGGGTCCGGTACCGCCGCCCCATCACCGAGAGCCCAGACGCCCTGCATGCCCGAGACCCTCAGGTAGTCGTCGACGATGACCCGGCCTGACTCCTCGAGTGGAACGGACAGCCTCCTGAGACTCGGGTGGGGCGAAACCCCGGCCGTCCAGACGAGCGTCCGTGTACCGAATGTCTCGCCGGTCGAGATGGTGGCGCTGTCGGCCGTCACCTCGGTCAGGGTCGTGTCAAGCCGAATGTCTATGCCGCGACCCCTGAGCTCACTCGCCGCGTAATCGGCGAGCATCGGATCGATCTCTGGCAACACACGGTCCTGGGCCTCGATGAGGATCCACCTCATCCCCTGCAGGCGGGCCCGCGGGTAGTACTTCATGGCGTCGGCTGCAAAATCCTGGAGCTCGGCGAGCGCTTCCAGGCCGGCGTATCCACCGCCGACGAACACGTAGGTGAGCAGGGCCTCGCGCATCTCGGCGTCTTCACTGGCGTTGGCCATCTCGAGGGTCTCGACCACGTGGTTCCTCAGGTAGATCGCATCGGCGAGGCTCTTGAAGCCGACCGCATGCTCGCTCAGCCCCGGCACCGGGAGGAACCGTGAGATCGAGCCTGGCGCCAGGACCAACTGGTCGTACCTGAGGGATTCGGTTTCACCGGTGTGGGCCGCGATGCCGACCGTACGCGTAGCCGGGTCGTGCTGGTCGACCACCCCGAGTCTCAAATTCGTTCGCTCGAGTATTTCCCTCAAGGGGGTGACGACGTGCCTGGGCTCGAGTGTTCCGGCCGCAGCTTCCGGCAGAAACGGTGTGTAGAGCATGTAATTGACGTCGTTGACGAGGATCAGCCGAGCCGACTGCAGCGGGAGAATCCGCTCCAAATCACGCGCAACTCCGGCTCCGGCAAATCCACCACCGACGACTACGATGTTCCAGGCCATCGGCCGATTATAGGTCGGGCCTCCGGGAGCCCCGGTGGATCGAGGCCCTACTCCCCCGGTCCGAGCCGTTCCCGAAGGAGCCGATTTACCTCGCCACCGTCAGCCCTGCCGCTGGTTTCCCGCATCACAGCACCGACCAGGGCCCCGATCGCCTTTTCATTTCCACTTCTCACTTCGTCGGCCGGTCCGGGATTCTCCTCGATCACCCTGTCGACCACTCCGGCCAGTTCATCGAGGTCCGAGATCTGCTGGAGGCCCTCACGCTCGACGATCTCCTCGGGGCCGACCTCCTCCTCGAACATCTTGCCCAGTACCTCCTTCCCCGACGCATGGGAAATCTGGCCCTGCTGGACCAACAGGGCCAGGCCGGCGAGGTCCGCCGGGGTTATCCCCGACTCCCCGATCGGTATGTCCCCCCGTCGTCTCAATTCACCGGCGAACTCACCGGTCAGCCAGTTCGCTGCGCCAGGGCCCTCCAACTCCGGCCGGGCTCCGAGCATCGCTTCGAAGTACTCGGCCCACTGGGCATCGAAACCAAGCTGTTGTGAGGCTGCATCGGACAGGCCGTGCTCATCCCGGTAACGACCAGAACGCTCGGCCGGCAGCTCCGGGAGTTGATCACGGGCCTCGGCGAGCATCTCGGCGTCGGGTGCTATCGGTGTGAGGTCCGGCTCGGGCATGTAGCGGTAGTCATGGGACTCCTCCTTCGACCTCAGCGAGTGGAGCTCGCCGCTTGCCGGATCGAAGTGGAGCGTCTCCTGCACTACCTGGCCGCCCGAGCCGACTATCTCCTTCTGGCGCTCAATCTCGGCCTCGACACCTTTCTCGAGGAACCGAAACGAGTTCATGTTCTTGAGCTCTGTCTTGGTGCCCAGCGTCTCGGAGCCGACAGGTCGGACCGAGACGTTGGCGTCACAGCGAAGGCTCCCCTCCTCCATGTTCACGTCCGACACCCCCAGCTGGCCGATGGTCGCCCTCAGCAACTGTCCCCAGGAGCGGACCTGTGCCCCGCTGCGCAGATCCGGCTCGGTGACGATCTCCACCAAAGGCGTGCCGGCGCGATTGAAGTCGACCAGGGAAGTATCCGAGCCCTCGATCCGACCGCTCTCACCGACATGGATCATCTTGGCGGCGTCCTCCTCCAGGTGGGCCCGGTGGATCCTCACATCACCGAGATGACCGTTCCGGGCAAGCGGGATATCGAACTGGCTTATCTGGTACGCCTTGGGGTTGTCGGGATAGAAGTAGTTCTTCCGGTGGAAGATCGACTCCGGTGCCACCTCACAGTCCAGCGCGGCCGCGATCAAGAGTGAATACTCGATCGCCTTCCGGTTCGGCACCGGCAGGACTCCGGGGTAACCGAGACAGACCGGACAGACATGGGTGTTGGGCGGCTCGCCGAAAGACAACTGGCAGCCGCAAAACATCTTGGTCTCGGTCGACAGCTGTACATGGATCTCGAGTCCGATCACGGCTTCCAGATCATCTGCCCCGGCCGCGTTCAAGACCCGCTCCCGTAACCGATCGCCGACTCGAGCGCATAGGCGGCCTCGAGCAGTTTCTGCTCACCGAAGGCAGGGGCCGCCAATTGGAACCCGACCGGGAGGTCCGGTCCGCCACCCTCGGGCGGGCTGTCACCGACCGGGATCGAGATCGCCGGTATCCCGGCCAGCGACATCGGCACCGTGAAGAGGTCGTTCAGATACATCTCCCAGGGATCGTCGGTCTTCTCACCGAGTCCGAAGGCAACACTGGGGGTGGTCGGTGTCACCACGAAGTCGACCTCTTCGAAGGCGCCGTTGAAGTCCTGGACGATCCTCGTCCTCACCCGCTGGGCCCGGCCGTAGTAGGCCTCGTAGTAGCCGGCGGAAAGGGCGTAGGTCCCCAGCATTATCCGCCGCTTGACCTCCGTCCCGAACCCCGTGCCCCGGGTACGCTCGTACATCTGGATCAGGTCCTCGGCCGGTGCCCGAAACCCGTATCGCACCCCGTCGTACCGCGAGAGGTTGGTCGACGCTTCTGCAGGAGCCAGGACGTAGTAGGCCGATATCCCGCTCGAGGCATTCGGCAGGGAGACCTCGGTGAGCCGCCCGCCGAGGGCCTCGATCTCTTTTAGGGTCCGCTCGAAGACCTGACGCACCCCGGGCTGTACACCCTGGGCAAGGAAGGCGGTGGGGATCCCGAAGGTGAGCCCCTTCAGGTCCTGGCTGCTCGGCAGGCTTACCCCGCCTGGGATCCCGGTCGAAGTCGCATCGAACGGGTCCTTCCCCTCCAGGACCGAGAGCAGCAGGGCAGCGTCGGTCACATCCAGGGTCAGGGGTCCACACTGGTCCAGCGAGGAGGCAAAGGCGATCATCCCGAAGCGTGAGATTGCCCCGTAGGTGGGTTTGAGCCCGACGATCCCGCAGAGTGCGGCCGGTTGGCGGATCGAACCGCCTGTGTCTGTTCCGAGCGCCCAGGGAGCCAGTCCTCCGGCGACGGCGGCAGCCGACCCCCCGGACGAGCCTCCAGGGACCCGCTCGCGATCATGGGGGTTTCGTACCGGACCGAATGCCGAGTTCTCGTTGGAGGAGCCCATCGCGAACTCATCCATGTTTGTCTTGCCCAGTGTCGGCATCCCGGCCTTGGCGAGGCGCAGTACGGCGGTCGCGTCGTAGGGCGGGATGAAGCCCTCGAGGATCTTCGAGCCGGCCGTCGTCGGGATCCCCCGCGTGCAGAAGATGTCCTTGACTGCGACCGGGACGCCACCGAACCCCTCCTGCGGTGGTTCGTCAGCTCGCCACAGATAGGCGTTCAATTCATCCTTGCCGGCCTGCGATGACCAGTGCTCGAACATCTCGGAACCCGAGAGCTCGCCGGACTGGAGGGCATCGGCCATCCCGGCCGCGGTAGGCGGCATCTCGCCAGCGGAAGCCAAGCTCAGGCCTCCGCCTGGGGTGACGGCACACGAAAGGCCCCGTCGGCGCTATCTGGAGCCTGTTCGAGGGCCGTGTCGCGGTCCAGTCCGGGGCGGGGCTCGTCATCCCTGAATACGTTGTCGAGCGGAACCACGTGGGTGGTCGGATCGACCCCCTCGATGTCGATCTCGGCCAGCCGGTCGATGTGGTCGAGGATCGAGGAGAGCTCCGTCGTGAGAACCTCGATCTCGGACTCGTCGAGGCTCAGGCGGGCCAGGCTGGCAACGTGAAGCACCTCGCTGCGTTCGATCACGGCAGCAGTCTAATCCAGGCTGGATGACCGGCGACAGTTGGCCGGAGTCACTGCTCGCGCGACACTGCGTACCACGCTGCGACGGCGTTCACCAGGCAGCCCCCAAAGACGATCCAGAACCCCGGGCCGAAACCATCACCCAGGGCAACCGCGACCTTGACCACCAGGATGACTGCGAGAAGGCCCGAGTAGGTCAGCAGGAGGGTTTCCCAAATGATCGGCACGTCGCTCTTGATGGTGAGCCAGAGCATCAACGGGATGGGAACGGAGGCGAGGGCCAGGAGCAGGACCAGGACCCTGAGCACAGTGATCGACTCGTAGCCGGAGGAGCCATCGGCCCACTCCAGGCCGAGGCCGACCAGAATGACGATCCCGGAGAGGGCCAACAGCCACTCCGAGGGCCTGATCGCGTTGTGGAGCGGCAGTGCCTTCGGGCCGGCCTCAGGATCCACGACTGGCCTCCCGATTCCGGGCTGCCTTGAGGGTATTCGCCATCAGGTGGGCGATCGTCATCGGGCCGACCCCGCCGGGAACCGGCGTGATCGCACCGGCAACCTCGCTCACTGACCCGAAGTCGACATCGCCGACAAGTCCCTCATCGGTCCGGTTGATACCTACATCGATGACCGTGGCGCCGGGCTTCACCCAATCGGCCTCGATCAGTCCGGGGATCCCGACGGCAGCCACGAGGATGTCGGCTTCCCGGCAGACACCGGCGAGATCGGTGGTCTTCGAATGACAGATCGTCACGGTGGCATCGAGGTCCAGCAGGAGGTTTGCCACCGGACGACCCACCAGGTTCGATCGTCCGACGACCACTGCCCGGGACCCCCGCACCTCGACACCGGTCCGGACCAGGAGGTCCACAACGCCGGCCGGGGTGCAGGGAACCATTCCCGGGGACCCCGAAGCCAGAAGGCCGGCGTTGACGGGCGTGAGTCCGTCGACGTCCTTGCTCGGGGGAATACTGGCGATCACCTGATCCGGGTCGATCTGGGCAGGGACCGGTAGCTGGACCAGAATCCCGTCCACCTCGCCGTCTTCACCGAGTTCACGAACCTGCTCGAGAACCTCTGCCTCGGTCGCATCACCCGGGAGCGAGCGGTGCCTGGACTCCATTCCGGTCTCCTCGCAGGCCCGGTGTTTGTTCGCGATGTAGACCTCCGACGCCGGATCCTCCCCCACCAGCATCGTCGCGAGCACCGGGCGACGCCCGTACTGCGCCGTGAATTCAGCTACCGCGTCCTTCACCTCGGCGCGTACCTGGCCAGCTATGGCCTTGCCGTCGATCAGGCTGGCACCCATTCAGGCCTTCCTGATCGGGGCATACTCGGCCATCAACTTCCGCTCGGAACCGTCTGAGGCGAACCTGACGATCGCCAGGCCCCCTGGCTCGGTGCCTATTACGACCCCGGCTCCAAAGGTTGCATGAATCACGTCATCGCCGACCCCGAGGGAGATCGGATCCGAGGCCGGGATCGCCTCGAAGGCAGGGGCATCTTCGGCACCGGGTATTCGGTAACTGCGGGCCCCGCCACCACCTACCGCGGTGCTCTCCCTCTCGGCGAGCTCCGGTGGAATCTCATCCAGGAAGCGCGACTCCCCGGTCGGTTCACCAAAGCCCCCGGAGTGCTTCCGTTGACGGGCGCCGGTTAGGTAGAGCCGCCTCTCGGCCCTCGTGATTCCGACGTAACAGAGGCGCCGTTCTTCCTCCTCCTCGCCCTCTTCCAGTGCCCGGGAGTGCGGAAAGAGACCCTCTTCGCAGCCGATGATGAATACCGAGTCGAACTCCAATCCCTTGGCGTTGTGAATCGTCATCAGGGTCAGAAGGAGCTCCCCCTCCCTGAACCTGTCCTGGTCGGTGTAGAGGGAGATCTGCTGGAGAAACTCCGGCAGGGCCGTCTCGGGTGCCCCTCCCTCGATCTCGCGGTTGACGTCGAACTCGGCAGCTACGGAAACGAGCTCCTGGAGGTTCTCGATCCTGCCTTCGGCCTCGACCGAGCGCTCACCATCGAGCGCCTCCATGTAGCCAGTTCTTGCCAGGACCTTCTCGAGCAGTGCGGCGACGCTGCCCTCGGTCTCCCCGGCGAGCTCCTCGATCACCTCGGCAAACTTGTTAACGGACTTGACTGACGCCGGACCGAGCCCAGGGACCTGATCGGCCCGGGAGGCGACTTCTCGAATCGGTTCACCGACGGTGTTTGCGTGGCTCAGCAGCCTCTCCTGGGATGTCTTCCCTATACCCCTTCGCGGGGTGTTGACTACGCGGGCGAAGGAGACGACATCGGCTGGATTGACGAGCAACTGGAGGTAGGCGACGGCATCCTTGATCTCGGCCCGGTCATAGAATTTGGTCCCGCCGATCACCTGGTAATCGGTCCCGAACCTCACCAGGGTGTCCTCCAGGACCCGGCTCATCGAGTTGGTGCGGTAGAAGACCGCGATTCGATCCAGCGGAACACCTTCCTCGGTGACCAGGCGCTCGACCTCCCCGGCAACCCAGCGAGCCTCTTCGTGCTCATCACCCAGCCGCACGACCCTGATCGGGTCACCGCTCCCGGCCTCGGTCCACAGACGTTTCGGCCGCCGGTCATGGTTGTGCTCGACTACTGCATTCGCGGCACCGAGGATGTTCTGGGTCGATCGGTAGTTCTGCTCGAGCTTGACCACCTTCGCCCCGGGGAAATCCTTTTCGAAATCGAGGATGTTTCGGATGTCGGCGTGGCGGAAGCCATAGATCGACTGATCCTCGTCCCCGACCACCGTGATGTTCCCCTCGGTTCCACAGAGGAGCTGCAGGAGTCTGTACTGGGCATGGTTGGTGTCCTGGTACTCGTCGACCAGGATGTAACGGAAGGCCTGTTGCCACCTCTCCCTGACATCGGGGAACAGTTCCAGCAGGTTGACCATACGCACGAGCAGGTCATCGAAATCCATGGCGTTACCCTCGAGCATGCGTTTCTCGTATAGCTCGAAGACCTCACCGATCTGTTCGTCCAGCCAATGGGAGGCAGCCTCCCGGAATGACGAGACGTCGACCAGTCCGTTCTTGGCGCTCGAGATGCGTGCCTTGACCCGTTTGGGGTTGATCGTCTTGGGGTCGAGATCGAGTTCGGCCATCACCCGCTTGATCATCCGGAGCGAGTCGGCTTCGTCATAGATGGTGAAGTTCCGTCCGTAGCCGAGCCGCTCGGCATCGCGTCGCAGCATCCGGACGCATGCCGAGTGGAAGGTGGTGACCCACATCGCGCGTGCCGGCGGCCCGACGAGGGCCTCGACGCGGTCGCGCATCTCCCGGGCAGCACGATTGGTGAAGGTGATGGCGAGGATCTCGCCCGGCCGGGCCCGTCCCGAGGCCAGCAGGTGGGCGACTCGATGGGTAAGGACCCGTGTCTTGCCTGAACCGGCGCCGGCGATGACCAGCAGAGCCCCGTCGCCATACTCGACGGCTTCCTGCTGGCTGGGATTCAGACCCTCTGTCGGCTCGGCGGCAACCTTCACCATCCGAGGATACAAACCACTGCGGCGCGTCAGCCCCCGGCCGAGGACCTTCCTTTGCGGGTCGGACCCTCCCCCTCGGGCAGCTCGTCGCCCTTGCCGCCGCCGATTCTCTTCTCGAGCTGATCGATCCGGGCCGACAGCCGCTTGACGGCTTCCTGGAGGGGGTCAGGGAGATGGATCCAGTCGGCGTCGGGGCCCTCGACCTTTCGACCCTCGACCTTCACCGGATGCCCGGGGTTACCGACTACGGTCGAGCGGGGCGGGACGTCCTCGACGACCACCGTGTTGGCTCCGATCTTTGCCCCGTGACCGACCTCGATCGGCCCGAGCAGTTTCGCCCCCGAGCCGATGGTCACGTTGTCACCGACCGTCGGATGCCGTTTTCCGGTCTGGAAGCCGGTGCCGCCCAGGGTTACGCCCTGGTAGATCGTCACGTTGTGGCCGATCTCGGCAGTCTCGCCGATCACCACGCCCGATCCGTGGTCGATGAAGAAACCACTGCCAATACGGGCCCCTGGGTGGATCTCTATACCGGTGACCAGTCTGTTGAGATAGGCGATGGCAACGGCCGGCCCCCGTCGTCCCGTTCGGTACAGGGAGTGGGCCAGACGGTGGGCCAGGGCCGCCTGGACCCCGGGCCAGCCGGCGATGATTCCGATTCGGGAAACCCCAGCCGTGGCCGGATCACGAGTCCGGGCGGCCTGGACGAGGTCATCGAGCGGACCCTCTGACTTGCCCTGGTCTGGGAGCGAACCGGACATCAGCCGCCGAAGAACGGAAGCGACATGTACCGCTCGCCGGAATCACAGATGACCGTCACGACCCGGCCGCCCGCGAACTCTTCCCGACCGGCCACCTGGAGAGCTGCCGCAACGTTGGCTCCGGCCGAGATACCGGCGAGGATGCCCTCCTCGCGGGCAAGCCTCACAGCGGTGTCCACGGCCTCTTCATCGCCGATCTGAATGATCTCGTCGACCAGGTCGAGGTCGAGTACCTCCGGCACGAATCCAGCCCCGATCCCCTGCAGACGGTGGGGGCCGGGCCGCCCCCCGGAAAGAACAGGGGACGAGGCCGGCTCAACGGCGATTATCCGTGCGTCGGAGCCTTGCTCACGAAGATGGCGGGCCACGCCGGTGATAGTTCCACCGGTTCCCACCCCGGCCACGAATGCCGACACCTCCCCCCCGGTATCGGTCCAGATCTCTGGACCGGTGGTCCGCCTGTGTGCCTCGGGGTTTGCCGGGTTCGAGAACTGCCCCGGCATGAATCCGTCCCGCTCCTCCGTGATCTTCCGGGCCAACTCGACGGCCTCGTCCATTCCGCCCATTGAAGGGGTTTCGATCACCTCGGCCCCATACGCCTCGAGCAGCTTGCGACGCTCACGGCTCATTCCCTCGGGCATGATCAGGACCAGGTCGTAGCCCCGGGCGGCGCAGACCATGGCCAAAGCGATCCCAGTATTTCCGCTCGTTGGCTCGACCACTACCGAGCGGCCCCTCTCCAGGAGCCCCTCGGCCTCGGCCGCACCGATCATCGCCGCGCCGATCCGGTCCTTGACCGATCCCCCGGGGTTGAAGTACTCGATTTTGGCGCAGACCTCGGCCCCGAGGCCATCGCCGATCCGCGCCAGCCAGACCAACGGAGTACCGCCGACGGTCGCCGATGCCTGGGGGGCGATCAAATGAAGTACATCCCGGCAGCTGCCTCGGCGGCCTCACGCTGCTCTATGTCGGCGATCGTTGTCTCGCTGAAGACGGCCCTGAGGGCATTGACGCCCTCCTCCCAGATACCTCCTGCCTCATCTGCCTCCTGGCCGATCACTCCGTCGAGGGCCTGGACCACCTCGAGGACGGTTATCTCCCCTGCCGGTCGGGCCAGTGTGTAGCCACCCTTGCTGCCACGGTGGCTGTCGAGAAAACCATCACGCCTCAGGGTCGAGAAGAGCTGCTCGAGGTACTGCTCGGGGATACCGCGGCGCTCGGAAAGCTCCTTGACGGGTACCGGGCGATCCCCTGACCGGGCCAGTTCGGCCATCGCCACCACTGCGTATCTGGATTTCGAGGTGACCGAGATCATAAGTCCTTTCTACACCAACGGATACGGGCCTACCCGGCCGCGGAGGGATGGTTTGCGATCCTGCGACCGGCGGCCTCGATCCGGGCCAGCGCCTCCTCCTGCCCAAGGGCGGCAACTGACTCGAAGATACCGGGCGATACCGAGGTTCCGGTGATGGCGACCCTGATCGGCTGGAAGACCTTCCCGGGCTTCAGGCCGAGTCTCCCGGGAAGCGGCTCGAGGGCTGCCTCGACCTCATCGGGTCCGAAATCACTGAGGTCGCGAAGGGCGTCGGCCGCTGCCCCGAGGACCACCGCTGCATCGTCCTTCATGAACTTCCGCCAGGCCTTTTCGTCGTCGACCGGCGGCTCGTACAGGAAGGCGATGAGGGGCCAGAGCTCGGCCAGGGTCTGGGCCTTTTCCTGGGCGATCGAGCAGGCGATTCGCAGGCGGTGGTCGGGATCCAGTTCGAGGAAGGCAGCTGCCCGGTCGACGTACTCATCCAGGGGCAGCTCACGCATGTAGCGACCGTTCATCCAGCGAAGTTTCTTCTCATCGAAGATGGCCGACGAGCGGCCGACATCGGCAGGGTCGAACGCCTCGATGAGGGCAGCGGTGTCGATCAGGGTCTCATCATCACCCGGGCCCCAACCGAGGAGGGCGAGGTAGTTGCGGACGGCCTCGGGCAGATATCCCTGGTCACGCAGTTCCTGGACCGAGGCCGCTCCATGCCGCTTCGAGAGCTTCTTGCCGTCAGGGCCGTGGAGCAAAGGGACGTGGGCGTAGGTCGGCGGTTCGACCCCCAGGGCCGCGAGGACCAACAGCTGCTTGGGAGTGTTCGACAGGTGGTCATCACCGCGAATCACCATGCTGATGCCCATCTCTGCGTCATCGACGGCGACGGCGAAGTTGTAGAGCGCCGAACCGTCGGCTCGGGCGATCACGAAGTCATCGAGGCTTCGGTTCACGAATATGACCTCCCCCCGGATCAGGTCCTGAACTACCGTCTCGCCCTCGTCCGGAACTCTCAGCCGGATCGCGCCCTCCCCGGAAGGATCGGGCGTGCCGCGGTAACCCCGGTCATTGCCATGCTTTTCCTTCCAGGCCGATACCTCTTCCTGGCCGGCCGAGTCGTGGTACGCGAGGCCGGACTCGAGGACCTTGGTGATCGCGTCCCTGTGGGCAGCCTCCCGCGAGGCCTGGGAGACAGGGCCTTCGTCCCAGTCGAGCTCGAGCCAGGTGAGCGCCTCGAGGATCTGATCGACGTTTTCTGCGGTCGAGCGCTCGCGGTCGGTGTCCTCGATACGCAGGATGAACGTGCCGTCACCGTGTCTGGCGGCCAGCCAGTTGTACAGTGCCGTTCTCGCCCCGCCAATATGGAGTGCCCCGGTAGGCGAAGGGGCAAACCGAACCCGGAGGTCTCGTTTCTCAATGCTCATCGGTGCCCATGTTTCCACAGCGGGAGGCCTCACGAAGGCAGTCGGCCGGGGCGAGGAGATCGGCTGCGACTCCATCCAGATCTTCAACCAGAGCCCGAGGATGTGGAAACCGACCGCCTACACCGAGGAGGATTTCGCCGAGTTCAGGGAGGCTCTTGGCGAGTCCCGGGTCGAGAGCGTGACCATTCATGCCGTCTACCTGATCAACTGCGCGACGCCCGATCGGGAGCTGAAGCGCAAGTCCCGTGAGTCCCTCGCCCATGCCCTTCGGATCGGCGACGCAATCGGAGCTGACGGGGTCGTGCTCCATCCCGGTGCCCGAAAGGATGCCCCGCTCGATCCGGCCATGAAAAGGGCCGGACAGGTGATCGCGGCAGCTCTGGATGAAACGGAGGAATGCCCGGTCCTTATCGAGCAGATGGCCGGCCACAAGGGGATCCTCGGCTGCAGCTTCGAGGAGGTGGCCTCGATCACCGAGGCCGCTGGAGGCGGCGAACGAATCGGGCTCTGCCTCGACTCGTGTCACCTCTTCGTCAGCGGTTACGACATCCGGGACGATGTCGGCCTGTCGGCCGTGCTCGATGAGGCCGACCGCCTGGTCGGACTCGAGCGGCTGCGCGCCCTCCATGTCAATGACTCCAAGGTCCCGTTCGGCTCACGCAAGGACCGCCACGAGAACCTCGGAGAAGGTGAGATCGGCAAGAAGGGGCTTTCGGCTTTCCTCTCGGAACCGCGATTCGAAGGTCTGCCCGCGACCCTGGAGACCCCCGGTCCCGACAAGAAGGGACCGGACAGCGCCCAGATCAAGCGGGCCTTCCAGCTCCGCAAACAGGGTCTTCGCAGACGTTCTGGCTGACGGCTCGAGCTGACCACACTGCCGTACTCCACGGGCTCCCGATACCGTGGGTTCCCAGGAAAGGTCCGACGAGACTAGGGGGTCACCAGCAGATGGCTGAAGATGGGAAGGGGACGTCTTCTTCGAAGAAGGGCCAGGGGGAGTTCGACAAGGCATCTTTCCTTTACGAACCGGCGCCCGAACGTGAGATTCCGGAGCACGGAGCAGGCCCCCGCGCCGCCCTCGA
>JBBAUQ010000027.1:0-9321 GCA_040398125.1 Solirubrobacterales bacterium
AGGTGACCGAACTTTTCGCGGATGCGGTGGTAGAAGTTGGCGCCCGGCAGCTGGGCCAGCCGGGCCAGGCCGGGGCTGTACTCGACCGCAGTTTCGGATCCGGGCTCGAGCTCACCGACCTTGGTGCCGTCGACCATCACCTCGACGCTGTCCCTGCTGCGATGGTTGACCACGTGGAGGACGTCATCCGGTGCGACGACCAGTGCCCTGGCCGTAAGGCTGTGGGGAGCGATGTAGCTGACCACGTAGCCCTCGACCCCCCAGGCCAGGATCGGGCCGTTGTTGGCCAGGTTGTAACCGGTCGAACCGGTCGGGGTGGAGGCGACCAGGCCGTCACAGCGGACGTGCCCGACCTCCTCACCGGCGATCTGGTACCCGAGCTCGGCGACGCCGCCGGCCGGCCGGCGACTGAAACTGACGTCGTTGAGCGCCGTCTCGACCGAATCGCCGAGTGAGACCTTCAGGCCGGGCAGGTCGATCACCTCGATCTCCCCCCGGAAGGCCGCCGAAAGACCCTCCTCCAGGTCCGGGCCATCAACCGCGGCGAGAAAGCCGACCCGGCCGAAGTTGACCCCGAAGACCGGCGGGCCGTCCTTTCCGACATGGCTGAGGGCCTTGAGGATCGAGCCGTCACCTCCCAGCACCAGGCAGAGCTCGGCCGCCTCGGCTGCGGGATCATCGGGATCGACCACCTTCCAGCCCTGCTCGGCCGCGATCTCACCGGCCCGCGCGGCGCCCTCCTCTACCCCCGGGGCATGTCCGTGGGTGAAAAGGATCGCCGACCGGGTCTTGTCCGCTTGAGCGTTCACAGGTCGACACCTTCGCAGAGTGAGGCTGCATCTTCCACTCCTCCGCCTCTCGTATCCAGGAAGAGAAATGTCTCGAGGTTCCCCTTCGGTCCCGGCAGGCCGGTAGGCGCCACCCCGAGGAGACCGAGGCCGAGTTCGCGGGCGAAATCGGCGACGCCGATGACGGCCTCGCGCCTGTCTTCGGGATCACGGACCACTCCGCCCCGACCTACCCTCCCCTTTCCCAACTCGAACTGGGGTTTGACCATGGCCAGGATCCGGCCACCGTCGGCCATCGTCCCGACGACCGCCGGGAGGACCTTTTTCAGTGAGATGAAGGAGACATCGATCACCGCCAGTTCCGGCCTGAAGGGGAGGTCACCCGGGACCAGCGACCGGGCGTTCAGCCTCTCGATGACCACGACCCGGGGATCCCTCCTCAGGGAATCGTCTATCTGGCCGTAGGCAACATCCAGCGAGATCACCCGGTCGGCACCCCTCTGCAGGAGGCAGTCGGTGAAACCTCCGGTCGATGCCCCGACGTCCAGACAGCTCAACCCGGTCACGTCGACCTCGAGGGAATCGAGGGCGTTGGCCAGCTTGGTGCCCCCGCGGGAAACGAATGCTCGCTCACCGATGATCACCACGTCCTGCTCCCGGTCCACCTCCTGGCTGGGTCGAAGGGCAAGCGGGCCATCGGTGCCGAGCTTGACCTGTCCGGCCCGAATCGCCCTGGCAGCGGCCGTGCGGGAAGGGTAGGTGCCTCTCTCGGTCAGCACCCTGTCGAGCCTGTCGCGCCCTGCCACTTCACCGGCCATCGCACCAAATTACCTGCCGCGGGGAGGGTTATCAGGGGTTTCACACCGTCGGCTGAAGAGTCCGCAAAATACGTTGCGAATGAGGAATGACTGTGAGACGAGTCACACACGAAACGCCGGGAACTCCCTACTTTTCGAAAGGTAGTTGAAACGTTGTTCGGCAGACCGATGATGTTTGGCAGACCTGTGAAGCTCCACACCCACAACGCGATCGTCCTGGCAGCCTCCCCGTTGTTGCTGGTCGGCCCCTACCTGCTCTCCTTCGAGCCCGGCGTCGGAATCGCAACCTTCCTGGCAGGATCCCTCCTCTTCGGTCTCGCCCTGACGAGCACCTCCCCCACGCGACGGATGCCCCTGATCACCGTCGCCCGACTGAACCGGATGATCGCCATCGGTTTGGTCCTCCTCGGGCTGGCCGCGGCACTTGCCGGCCAGGCCCCCTCCACCACAATCTTCCTGGTCGGGTTCGGCGTCGCCATGTCAGCGCTGAACGCGGCAACGCGTTATAGCGCCCGCGTCGCTTGTTGAGCCCGCCTACCTCCCAGTGATCCACAACATACGAAGAGATGGAAATCTCTCTCCTCCCTATGACCGAAGCCCCGCCAATGGCGGGGCTTCGGTTATCCCGGGACCTTTTTCCCAGTGAAGAGCGCGTATCGCCCGGCTCCGGTGCAGCCAACTGAACGGCGCGCCGGGACGGTTCAGCCGGTGACGGTCCGGTCGAGCAGGGCCAACCTGACCCGCTCGGCCACGGCATCCGGGGTGAAGCCGACCTCTTCGTGGAGGAGGTCCGGCTTGCCATGGGTTACGTACCGGTCCGGAAGGCCGACCCGCATCACCCGGGCGCGCTCCCCCGGGTTGGGAAATGCATCCTCGAGGTGCTCCAGCACGGCCGAACCGAACCCGCCCATCAAGACACCCTCCTCGAGGGTGACCAGGAGCTCGTGGGAGACGGCCAGGCGCTCGACCAGATCGAGGTCGAGGGGCTTGGCGAAGCGGGCATCGGCGACCGTTGCCTTGATGCCCTCGGCAGCGAGCAGCTCGGCCGCTTCCAGGGCCAGCTGGACGCCCGTACCGAAGCCGAGCAGGGCCACGCCCTCGCCGTTCATGAGGGTCTCACCCTCACCAAGCGGAATCAGCTCGGGCCGATCCGGGAGTTCGACCCCGACCGCCGAACCACGCGGGTACCGGAGGGCTGCAGGCCCGTCATGGGTGATTGCGGTGTGCAGCATGTGGACCAGCATCGCCTCGTCCCGGGGCGCCATGACGACCATGTTCGGCAGGGGCCTCAGGTAGGCGATGTCGAAGGCCCCGTGGTGGGTCGGGCCATCGTCTCCGACCAGCCCGGCCCGGTCCATCGCGAAAGTGACGTCGAGCTCCTGGAGGCAGACGTCGTGCACCAGCTGGTCGAAGGCCCGCTGCAGGAAGGTCGAGTAGATGGCGCAGACGGGCTTGCCTCCCTGGAGGGCGATGCCGCTTGCCATCAGGACGGCGTTCTGTTCGGCGATACCGACGTCGTAGTACTGCTCGGGCAGGGCGTCGGCCAGGGTCTGCAGGCCGGTTCCCCCGGCCATCGCCGCCGTGATCCCGACGATCCTCGGATCGGCCTCGGCTTCGGCAAGCATGGCCCCCGCGAAGACCTCGGTGTATTGCGGCGGGGCCGAGGCCGGCTCGGGCCGCTCGAGGATCTCGGGAGCGATCGAGGCCGGGGCGTCGGACTCCTGGACGGGCACCAGGCCCGGCTTGGGGGCCGGTTCACCGTCGACAATCGACCCCGGCTTGGCAGCGTGCCATTTCTCCATTCCGGCGAGGCCACCCTCCTCGGCCGGTGCAAAGCCCCTCCCCTTGACCGTGTGGACGTGGACGACCACCGGTCGGTCGGCCTCGAGGGCCTCGCTGACGGCCTTGCGGATCGCCCCGACGTCGTGTCCGTCGATGACGCCCATGTAGGCGAGGTCGAGCTCCTCGAAGAGAAGGCCCGGGGCCCAGTAGGCCTTGATGGCTGCCTTGAGCTCGGGGCCGAGTCGCTCGATCCTCTCTCCCAGGCCGAGGGGAAGACGGGTCAGCTTCTCCTCGATGTCCTCCCGGGCGTGGAAGAGTCCAGGCTTCAGGCGGGTTCGCTGGAAGTAGGCCGAGATCGCCCCGACGTTCGGGGAGATCGACATGCCGTTGTCGTTCAGGAGGATGACCATTGGCGTTCCCAGACCACCGGCGGCATGCATCGCCTCGTAGGCGACCCCGCCGGTGAGGGCGCCGTCACCGATGACCGCCACGACCTTCCCGTCCTCGCCTATTCCGTGGCGCATCGCCTCCTTGATCCCGAGGCCGTAGGAGATGGAGGTCGAGGCATGCCCGGCGCCCATGATGTCGTGCTCCGACTCCGGGATCGAGCAGAACGGGGCGAGGCCGCCGTACTTCCTGATCGTCGCGAGCTCATCGCGACGGCCGGTAAGCACCTTGTGGGGATAGGCCTGGTGTCCGACGTCCCAGAGGATCTGGTCCCTCGGTGAATCGAGCAGGCTGTGCAGGGCGACGGCTATCTCACAGGTTCCGAGATTCGCACCGAAGTGACCGCCGATGTCGCCGATCACCTCGATTATGTAGCTGCGAATCTCCTCGGCCAGCTGCTGGAGCTGCTCGTCATCGAGGCCCTGGAGATCACGCGGTCCGTCGATCCCGGGAAGGAGGGGCTGGGGCGTCTGGGGGTCCGGTTCAGTCAACTTTCTCTCGCATAAATGTAGTCGGCCACGCCTCTGAGTGGCTCCGTGTCACCGTCGGCGCCGGCCAGGGCCCGTACTGCCCGGGCATGTGACTCGGAGGCGAGTTCCCGCGCCCTCTCCAGCCCGTACAGGGTCGCGTAGGTGACCTTGCCATGCTTCTCGTCACTGCCGCTCGGCTTGCCCGTCGCCGCCTCCTCACCGGTTACATCAAGGATGTCGTCGACGATCTGGAACAGGAGGCCGCGCTCCGAGGCGAACTCCAGGTAGGGGGCGCGGTCACTGCTCGGCACACCGACGAGGGCGAGCGGAATCTCGACCGAGGCGGTGATCAGCCGGCCGGTCTTCAGCGAGTGGAGGCCTCGCAGGCCCTCGGCATCGAGTCGGCGCCCCGAGATGTCGACGTACTGGCCACCGACCATCCCGTCGAGGCCGGCCGCGCCGGTGAGGAGGCCGGTCGCCTCGAGCACCCGGTCGGGCCGGAACGGACTGGCCACGATCCGGCTGACCGCTTCGGCGAACAGACCGTCACCCGAGAGGATCGCCACGGCTTCACCGAACTCGATGTGGGCGGTCGGCCTGCCCCTGCGCATTGCATCGTCGTCCATCGCCGGGAGGTCATCATGGACCAGCGAGTAGGTGTGGACCATCTCGATCGCGACCGCAGCGGGCAGGAAGGCCTCAATCTGCTGGCCGAGCGTCCTTGCCGTCGCCAGGCAGAGAACAGGGCGTACCCGCTTCCCGCCGGCGAGCAGGGAGTAGTTCATCGCCTCGGCCAGTCCCGAAGCCGGGCCTCCCGTCTGCAGCGCTGCCTCGGCCAGGGCGTCATCAACGTCCTGGCGCAGATCCTCCGGGTACGTCAAGTATCGGTCTCCAGCTGATCGAGAACCCCCTGTGCGGTCTGGGAGGCGTTGGCGATCAGCTCGGCTGCCTCCCCCGCGAGCTCGGCGGCTTCGGCATCAGTGAGGGTGCCACCGCCCAGGGCAGCGGCGATCTCGTCCAGCCGCCCGGCGATGTCATCGAACGGGTCGGTCACCGGTTGGTTTCCTTTTCGCCGGCTATCGCACCGAGGACGCCGTTGACCAACCCGGGAGCCTGTGAGCCGCAGTACCTGCCGGCCAGTTCGACCGCTTCATCGATCGCGACCTCTACCGGCACATCTTCCATCTCACGCATCTCGTAGAGCGCAACTCGCATTATGTTCTTCTCCAGGGGGGCGATCCGTTCCAGCTCCCAACCCTCCAGGTGGTCGGAAAGCAGTCCGTCGAGCTCGGGCCGGACGGAATCGACCCCCTGAACCAGTTCGGTGCTGAACGGGCCCAGGCCCTCCAGCACGGAGTCGAGGCTGCGACCAGTGACTTCCTGCTGGTAGAGCGCGAACACGGCATCTCGCCTTTCATCGGAGCGACCCATCACCACAGGTTATTGGTTGGCGACCCCGCGTTTTCCCGCTCGATCAGGGTTCCGGCTCGGAACCCCAGACCGTTGCCGTGACCTTCCTCGGTCCGCCATGATCACGGTGCTCACAGAGGTAGATGCCCTGCCAGGTACCGAGGTCGAGCCCACCTTCGGTGATCGGCAGCGTCAGCTCCGAGCCGGTCAGGGCCGCCTTGATGTGGGCGGGCATGTCATCGGCCCCCTCGACTACGTGTGTCCAGGGCAGGTCTTCCGGGATCGCCCGGTCGAACCACATCCGGAAGTCCGTGAGGACGTCCCTCGAGGCGTTCTCATTGATCGTCAGGGAGGCCGAGGTGTGCCGGATCATCAGGTGGAGAAGGCCGATTCGGTACTCGACCAGTTCAGGTAACGCCGCCACGATCTCACCGGTGACCAGGTGGAAGCCCCTCTCCCGCGGTTGCAGCTCGATCGTCCGCCTCAGCAAGGCAGGGACTCCGTGCCGACCGGTTACGCCGGGTCAGGCGCGGGACACATACTCACCGCTCCTGGTGTCGACTCGGACGATCTCGCCTTCCTCGATGAAGAGGGGCACCTGGACCTCCACCCCGGACTCGAGAGTCGCCGCCTTGGTGCCACCGCCCGACGCGGTGTCGCCCTTCAGACCGGGCTCGGTCTTGACCACCTTCATGTCGATCGCGCTGGCAACCTGCACGTCGCTCGGTCGTTCGTCGATGAACAGGACGTCCACCTCGTCATTTGGCTGTACCCAGCGGATCGCTTCCTCGACCAGAGTCATCGGCAGTTCGATCTGGTCATAGGTCCTGGTGTCCATGAAGACGACGGCGTCACCGGACTCGTAGAGGTACTGCATCTTCCGGGACTCGGTGTGGACCTGGCGAAACTTCTCCCCGGCCCGGAAGGTCTTGTCGATCACCGATCCGTCGTCCACCCGACGGAGCTTGGTACGGACGAAGGCCCCACCCTTGCCCGGTTTCACATGCTGGAACTCGAGGATTCGGAAGATGTCTCCGTCGACCTCGATGTGGGTCCCGTTCTTGAACTGGTTGGTCGATATCACCGGGCGGAGTCTATTGGGGGCGGTCCGGTCCGGTGTGCCCAGATACGGCTTGAGGCATGGTGAGGGACCGGCGGTCATACTTGGGCCATGAAGACTCCGGAACTGCTCGAAGACCTGTTGCGGGCCCCCGGGCCATCGGGCTACGAGGCCCCGGCATCCTCGGTTTGGAGGGCGTCGGCCGATTTCGCCGACCTCACCGCCGACGGCCTTGGCTCCACCGTGGCAACGATCGGCCCCGAGGACGGCTCGCCGCTCGTTGCAGTCGTCGGACACATAGACGAGATCGGACTGGTCGTCACCCACATCGATGAGAAGGGGTTTCTCTACTTCGCCCCGATCGGTGGTTGGGATCCCCAGATCCTGGTCGGCCAACGGGTCAAGGTCATCTCGGGGGAGGACGAGGTACCGGGAGTGGCAGGCAGGAAGCCGATCCACCTCCTGGAGCCCGATCAACGCAAGCAGGTGGTCAAGCTCAAGGAGATGCACATCGACATCGGGGCCTCGGACCGCGAGACGGCCGAGGAGCTGGTGTCGGTCGGTGATCCGGTGGTGATCGATGCCGAACCGATGGCCGTGGCTGACGGCAGGCTGGTCGCCAAGTCGATGGACAACCGAATCGGCGCATACGTCGCCCTCGAGGCCCTGCGCCGGTGTTACGAGGACGATGACCTCAAGGCCCGCTTCGCGGCCGTTGCCTCGGTCCAGGAGGAGATCGGCCTGTTCGGCTCGAGGACATCGGCCTTCCGGGTCAAGCCCGACCTGGCCGTGGTGATCGAGGTCACCCACGCCACCGATGCTCCGGGGATCAACGAAAAGGAGGTCGGCAGCCACGAGCTCGGGTCCGGCCCAGTGATCGGGCGTGGCTCGACCCTCTCCCCCAAGGTCTACGAGCTGCTGGTCGAGGCCGCCGAGACGGCCGGGATCGATTACACGGTCCAGGCCAGCGGAAACGCGACCCACACCGATGCCGACGCCCTGCAGGCCACGCGCAGCGGAGTGCCGACCGGCCTGATCTCGGTTCCACTGCGCTACATGCACTCGCCAGTCGAGATGGTGGACCTGGGAGACCTCGAGGCCACGGTCGGGTTGGTCACGGAATTCGTCGAGTCGTTGAAGCCCGGCCTGGACCTTTCCCGCTGAGTGGAGCTGGATTGACTCTGCGCCGGGGATTCCCCTAGACTGCGTGATCATCGTCACACATCAAGTGACGATCAGGGGGTCGGCCCACGACAAACGGGGTCGCTCAAAGCCAGGAAAAGTGGGAGGAAGCTCAGAAAACATGGGGATGTCCGCTCGTCGAGTCACGTCTGTTCCGGCCGGAAGGCTTCTCATCGGGGGCCTGCTGGCAGCCGCCCTGTTCGCCGCGGGGCTTTCCCAGGCCGAGCAGGCCGGCGCGGCCAAGGTGTCGGTCGCAGTCCAGACCAAGACCCAGCAGGAGCTGCTCAAGGCGGGCGGCCTGGAGGTTGCGGTCAAGGGCAAGGCCCGGGTGACGATCTCGGCGACCGGCAAGGGCAAGGCCGGATACTTCGCAAAGAAGAAGGTGAACGTCAAGGGCAGCGAGATGGTGATGCTGCCGCTGACCAGCGCCGGCTTCGGCGCGCTCGGATACTGCACCGCCGTACCGGTCAAGGTGACGGCCGGAAGCGGTAAGGCGTCAAAGACCCTCAGCGGTGGGAACTGTGCACAGGTCAACCTCGGGGAGAACCCGAGCAGGTGTGACTTTCTCGATCCGACGGTCTGCCTGCAGCCCTTCGCCAACGACTACTTCACGCGGAAGGACCGGAGCACCAAGACCGGCAAGAGGCTCAACCTCTGGAAAGACGGAATGCCGGCTAGCGTAAGCGAGAACAACGGGGTAATCACCGAGACCCCGATCGATCCGACCGACATGAACCGGGGAGACGGATTCAGTCCCGGCAACCTGATCACCTTGAAGATCCCGGGCCTGGATACGCCGGCGGCCTTCGCCAACAGCGGCATCGTGCCGATCACCGACATCGGCGCCTACGCCGATCCGGACCAGGCCGTGATGGTGATCAACACCAAGACGGGCAAGCGCCACCCGATCTGGGCCGAGATCGATTCCAACCCGACGGCGGTCGACCCAGGTCCCGGTGGACCCGGCGGGATCAACCAGGATCCCGACAACACCGAGGGGGTAAACCTGATCATCAGGCCGGCCGAGAACTTCGAGCACGGAACTCGCTACGTCGTCGTGTTGAGGGATCTCAGGAACGCCTCGGACTCACCAATTACGGCGCCCAACGGGTTCCGCGTCTACCGGGACCGACTGGGAACGAAGGCGAAGGTCGTCGAGCAGCGACGGCCCCAGATGGAGTCGATCATCAAGACGGCGGTCAACCAGGGCAAGGCGAAGCGTTCCAGCCTCTACATGGCCTGGGACTTCACCGTGGCAAGCGCTGACTCGGTGACCGGCCGGGCAGTCGAGATCCGCGATGACGCCTTCGAACGGCTCGGTGATACTTACCTCGGCAACAGGAAGATCGAGGGTAGCTCCCCCG
>JBBAUQ010000027.1:9331-13577 GCA_040398125.1 Solirubrobacterales bacterium
CCCGGGAGGGGTGTTCGAGTTCAACGCCAAGGATGAGCTCATCTGGACCGAGGGCAAGACGGCAACCTTCCCCTTCAGATGTGACATACCGGTTACTGCCTCGGCCGCCAACCCGACCAAGACCCTGACCTACGGACACGGCCTGCTCGGCAGGCTGACCCAGGTCAGCAGCGGATACCAGCGCGCCCTCGCACCGCTGTCGAATACGACCCAGTGTGCGGTGGACTGGGCCGGTTTCTCGGACCTGGATATTGGTTCGGTCGTGGCGTCACTGGCCGACATGTCCAACTTCCCCAAGATGGTCGACCGGATGCAGCAGGGTTTCGTGAACTTCATGTACCTGCAGCGGGCCTTGATCCATCCCCAGGGCTTCGGCTCCAACCCGGCCTTCCAGGACGGCAACGGCACGACCCCGGGGCTGTCACTGATCGACCTGAGCGAAGGGATGGATACCCGCGGCCAGTACATGGGGATAAGCCAGGGCGGCATCATGGGCGGCGCCCTGACCGCGCTCAGTCCCGACGTCGACTACGGCGTGCTCGGGGTGCCCGGAATGAACTACTCGACCCTTTTGCGGCGCTCGGTGGACTCGGACGAGTACTTCAAAAATCCGATAATCGGCCTCTACAAGTACTACCCCGACTTCGCTGACAGGATGTTGCTGCTGTCGCTCATCCAGCTGCTCTGGGACCGGGGCGAGGCAAACGGGTACGCCCACTTCATGACCGACAGGACCCTGCCTGACACGCCTCCCCACGAGGTACTCATGAGGGTCGCCTTCAGCGACCATCAGGTGGCAAACGTCACGGCCGAGGTCGAGGCCCGGACGATCGGGGCTTCGATGTACGACCCGGCACTCCAGCCTGGGCGTCACAGCAGCGACCCCTATTACGGTCTCGAAAGGGTGAGTGACTTTCCCTGGAGCGGGGGAAGCATGCTGGTGTACTACGACTCGGGTCCCGAGACCTTCACCGGCAAGCGCGGGATCGGGGTCGCGGCACCTCCGATCGAAAACCTCCCGCCCCGTCCCCAGTGGGGCTTCGGACGGGACCCGCACGGCGACCCGAGGGAGTCTGAGGCCGGAATCACCCACGCGATCGAATTCCTCAACGGTCCCAACCTGGACGGCGAGGACCGCGGAACGGTCAGGGGCTGCCTCGACATCACGGGCCTCGGTGGTGACCTCGCCCCCGGCATCCCGGAAAGGGCGCCCGGCGACAACCACTGTTACGCCAACGGATGGAACGGAATCACCGGCAACTGAGTAAGAGATGCTCTGACGCTCAGTCAGAAGGGAGAGAAAGGGGCCACCGAGAGGTGGCCCTTTTCCGTAGGGGGGCGATAAAGGCCACCGACATCAGGCTTGACAAGCGAAAAGACCGGCCCCCTCAGACCGGTCTTTTCTTTCCCTCTCTCCTGAAAGTCCCTCGCCGTTCTCGGCAGGAAGTCCCATAAACCTCGCTAGCAAGCAGATGTTTATGTGACGGAGATCACATAATACATGAAATGGCACCGCTCGAGGGGGTGCCGCTCAACCGACTTCTGAGAGGCCCTTCGGGTGGCTGCTCAGATTCCTCGCCACGCCGGTCTCCCCCACCACCACCAGGTCCTCGATCCTCACCCCGAAAGCCCCCGGGCGATAGATCCCGGGCTCCACCGTCACCACATCACCTGCCTGCAGCAGGTCCTCTGAACGGGGGCCGATACGGGGAGCCTCATGGACCTCGAGACCTACCCCGTGCCCGAGGCCGTGACCGAAATCGTCCCCGTATCCGGCAGCTTCGATCACATCCCGGGCGACGCGGTCGAGATCACGACAGGCCAGGCCCGGCTCCACTGCATCGAGCGCCTTCTCATTTGCCTCGAGGGTCACCGCGTAGACCTCGGCCTCAGCCTCTCCCAGGGTTCCGGTTGCAACCGTCCGGGTGCAGTCCGAGCAGTATCCGTCCAACTCGGCACCGAGGTCGAGGGTGACCAGCTCACCACTGGCGATCTCCCTGGGGCCCGGCTCGGCGTGCGGCGAGGCGCCATTCGGCCCACTGGCAACGATCGGGATGAATGAAGGCTCGGCGCCTTCCTCCCTCATCCGGGAGACGATCTGTCCGGCGACTTCGGCTTCACTGCGTCCGACCAGTCCGGCCTCGAGGACCTCTGAGAGGATCGAATCGCTGAGCTCGGCCGCAACCGCGATCGAATAGATCTCGGCCTCGTCCTTGACTCGTCGAAGGCCCTCCACGAGCGAGCCCGACTCGACCAGCTCACCCCGGCCCTTCATCTCATCCCCTAGCCGGTTCCAGGTACTGACCGTCAGGTGGTGGTCCTCGATTCCGACCTTGCCCTCGAGGCATCCGGCAAGAGCCGGTAGCCAATCACCGGTCAGTATCCGGGCTTCCCACCCATCGACCTCGGCTTCGACCCGCTCGCGGTAGCGAAAGTCGGTGAGGAACTGTCGGGTATCGGCCCCCAGAAGGCAGGCACCGTTACTTCCGGTGAAGCCGGTCAGATAGCGAACGTTTACGGGGTGGGTGACCAGGAGTGAGTCGAAGCCGGACTCGGAGACCAGCCGGGCGAGCCGGTCGGCGCGATCACTCACCCAGCGTCCCCAGCAGTGCCGCAATTTGGTCGAGGGCGTCGCGATACCCGTCCGGTCCCTGTCCCTGGATCACACCCTCGACCATTCCCTCGAATACCGAAACCTGGCGCCAGGGCTCACGGCTCTGGACATCGGAGAGGTGGACCTCCCAGGCAGGCACGGGGTTTACGGAAAAGGCGTCACCGATGGCCCGGCTGTAGTGCGTCCAGGCACCGGCGTTGATGATCGCCGCGTCGGCCAGGGAGCCCAGGCGGTGCAGGTACCCGCAGAACTCGGCCTCGGAATCGGTCTGGAAGAAAGTCGGCTCGAGACCTCGCTCCTCGGCCCACCCACCGATTCGGTACTCGAGCTCAGATAGCGAGAGGCCCCCGTACAGATCGGGGTCACGACGGTCCAGGACGCCGAAGTTGACCCCGTGGAGGACGGCAATCCTGTTCTTGGCCCGGCTCACTGCGAGATCTCCCCGACCGCGGCGACGAGGTCGTCTTTCTCGACCAGGCAGTCGATCCGGGGCGAACCCGGCTCCGAGAGGAGTACGAAGCCGACCCCTGCCTCGGTCTTCTTCTTGTCGAAGGCGACGGCATCGACCACCTTGCCGGGGTCGATTCAGGAGTCCATCTCCAACGGCAGTCCATGTCTTTCATTGAGCCCGGCGATCTCGGCCCGCAGTTCATCGGCCCCGGAGAGGCGCATGGCCGCGAGTAACCCGAGCGCCACGGCTTCGCCGTGACGGTAGGTCGTGTAGCCGGTGGCCGTCTCGATCGCGTGACCCACGGTGTGCCCGAGGTTAAGCACTGCCCGCAGGCCGGAGTCCCTTTCATCTGCCGAGACCACCTGACACTTGTACCGGGCGCACCCGAACACTATGTCCGGCCGCGAAAGGATCTCGCCTGGCTCGAGGCGCCTCACTTCCTCCCACAGGTGGCCACCGGCCAGCAGGCCCGTCTTGATCACTTCGGCCATACCGGCTGCCAGCTCGGCCCCTGGGAGGGTGGCCAGCAGGGTCGTATCGGAGACCACGGCTGCTGGTAGGTGGAAGGCACCGACGTAGTTCTTGCCCTCGGGCAGGTCCACACCGGTCTTTCCGCCGTAGGCCGAGTCGACTTGGGCTACCAGCGACGTCGGGACCTGGACCACCGGTATTCCTCGCTGGTAGGTGGCAGCGCAGAACCCGACCAGGTCACCGACCACCCCGCCGCCGAGGGCGATCAGATGGTCGCCCCGGCCGGCCCCGAGCCGTGCCAGCTCACGCATCACCGACTCGGCGGTCGCCAGACTCTTGGAGGCCTCCCCTGCCGGAACGGTGATTTGGGATCCCTCGTCGTCCAGGGCTCCACCGTGGATCGCGCCCACTTCTTCATCGGTGACCGTGAAGGACCGTCCTCCCAAGCGACTGAGCACCGGGCCCGTGGGCCGCAGCAGGTCCGTGCCCAGGAGGGAAGGTCCGACGAAAACCGGGTATCCATGCGGCGTACCCGGTGCCCAGAGCAGTCTCGTCCCGGCAGGCAGGTCCCCCAGGCCGGCGACCAGGGGGAGCAGTTCGGCTACATCGAAGGAGGAACCGCCCGGCAGCACTACATCGGCCAGCTCCATGTATAGCAGCTCCCTCTCCCTGAAGAGTCGGTCGAAGGAACTCCGGTCACCGGCAAGCGG
>JBBAUQ010000028.1:0-8872 GCA_040398125.1 Solirubrobacterales bacterium
CGCCGGGGCGGCTAATTCCAGCGAACCGAACGCACGAACTGCACGAAATTCCCGCGCTCGCGGCGGGCCACGTCGGCATCACCCTTGAATTTCACGAACAACGCGACGGAGTCGTCGCGGGGGATCATCGCGCCGAGGATCACCTCCCCGGCGTCGTCCTCCCCGGCGGCGGGCCCGCCGACGGTCACCAGCGTGGCCAGCACGAACAGCGAGAGGAAGCCGGCCGCCAGGCGCTCTGGCCACTGCCCGAAGGCCTTCATCGCAGGGATCAGGATCAGGCCGATGAACGCCGCAATGCTGATCACAGTCGCGGCGCCGAATAGCCAGACGTTGGTCGGGATGTCCGAGATGAAATCGGGCATCTCACTCAAGTCTTGCGCAACTGGGTGATGAGCAGGGCCCCGGCGGCGAAGAAGGCGAACCAGAAGGCCCCGAAAGCCCACCCGGCCGTCACGTCACTGAGGTAGTGCACGCCGAGATAGACCCGGCTCAGGCCGACCAGGGCCGTCACCGTGATCCCGGCAGCGACGACCAGCGCCCCGCGGGCCATCCCGGGCTTGATCCGGAAGGCGATCGTGATGGCGAGCCAGCTGTAGAAGACCGAGTAGGCCGCATGGCCACTCGGAAAGGCGTAGGAGCTCGACTGGACGAGTGAGTCGGCCGGTCGGGGCCGGGCCACCTCCTCCTTGAGGAAGTCGACGCCGACCACGATCGCCACCGTTGAGAGGAGCAGCACGAAGAAGTCGGGCCAGCGCCGACCGGCGATCAGGACAACGGCCGTCACGGTCACCAGCGGCAGCAGGACGGCATCGGACCCGAGGTCGGTGATCACCTTGGCGATGTCCACGAGCCAGCCGGTACGGAGCGCATCGACGATGTCCTGGGCCGTCTGGTCGCCCGGGGTGGGGCCGCCGTCCCCGAGGAAGATCGAGGTGAAGGCGATCACCACGAAGGAGGAGACCGCCAGGATCGCAACCAGGGTTGTGAACTCGAGCCCGAAGCTCGTGCCCGGGGTGAACCGGTCCCTGAGGAAGATCAGTTGCGGCCTGAACCTCCTCGCAAGCGTCACCAGTGGCCGGGTAACCCGGTGAGACTCGAGCCACTCCACCGTCCGGACCCGGTTCTCGGGGACCCGGAGGAATCGGAAGGCCCACCAGGAGCCGAAGCCGAGCACGATCAATGTGCCGATGATCAGCGCGAACAGCCCCACGTACTCGGCGGCCGCGTCCAGGCTGCGGGCGAAGAAATACCCGACCAGGATGTGGATCGAGACCTGGAGTCCCGAGCCGAGGATGCTGTACGGGGCGAACGCCGGGTACCGCATGCCCGACGAGCCGGCGATGAACGGGGCCACCGCCCGGATCACCCCGACGAACCGCCCGATCAGGACCGTGGTCCCGCCGTGGCGTTCGAAGTGATCCTCCACCCGGGCGAAGCGTTCGGGGGTGATGCCGAGCCGGGAGCCGTGCTTCAGCAGGAAGTCCCGCCCCAGTTTCCGCCCGAGGAAGAAACTGAACGTGTCCCCGAGGAAGGCCATCGACCACCCGATCGCGATCAGCAGGTAGAGGTTGATCACTCCGAGCCCGGCCACCGCACCGCCGACCAGGAGCATCGTCTCGCCCGGCACCAGCAGCCCGACGAAGGCCCCGGTCTCGAGGAAGGCCAGGAGCCCCACCACCAGGTAGGTCCAGTTCCCGAGGAACTGGGCGAAGTCCTCCAGCAACTTCTCGAGGTTGAACTCGGGGAAGAACTGCCGGTAGAGGATCCAGGCCACCAGGGCCAGGCCGAGCAGCACGATGATCCTGAACCACTTGTGGCTGAACAGCTCCCTCAGACGGCTCACGGCGTCTTGCCTCCCTGACAGACCATCGCCGGCTCACCGACCCGCTCGGCCGTCTGGCGGGCCTCCTGCTCGGTCGGAAAGAGCCCGAACACGGTCGGGCCGCTGCCGGTCATGCCGACGAACGGGGCCCCAGCGTCGGCCAGGCGATCCTTCGCCTCCCCGATCTCGGGCATCAGGGAGGTCGCGGCCGGTTCGAGGTCGTTTACCAGCAGGCCCGGGTACTCGAGCGGCGAGACGCCGTTGCTCGCCACGGCCCAGAGCCGGGCCGATACCTCGGCGAGCTCACCGGTGGTCCGGCCGAGTCCGAGCTGGTCTGCCGCGGCGAAGACCGAGGCCGTCGAGAGGCCGCGCTCGGCCGGCAGGAGGACCAGCCAGTGCTCGGCCGGCTGGGCGATCGAACCGATCTTCTGGCCCGTTCCCTCGACCAGGCAGGGCATCGGCTGCATCTGGGAGGGGACGTCGGCCCCGATCAGGGCCGCCAACCCGGCCAGGTCCTCCATCTCACCGGCCGCCAGCCTCAGCACGGCAGCTGCGTCGGCGCTGCCACCCCCCAGCCCGGCCGCAACCGGTATCTGCTTCTCGATCTGAATCCGAAGTGGCGGCGCCTCCCATCCCTCCGAGCGCAACAGGCGGAGCGCCAAAGCTGCCAGGTTCTCGCCCTCGACCCCGGGGCAGATCACTTCATCGCGCTCGGCCTCCTCGATCGTCAGCCGGTCATGGAGGGTGACCGGCTCGAAGATCGAGGCCAGCAGGTGGTAGCCGTCATCGCGCCGGGGACCGAGGTAGAGGCAGAGGTTGACTTTGGCGGGTGCGAGTTCCGTGGGCATCTCTCAGGATCCTTTACCGAGGTCCCCGATCATCCCCGAAAGCTCGGCCAGCTCGCCGGGCGAGATGGCCTCGGCCCGCAGGCCGGGATCCAGTCCGAGATCCGAGAGCGCCGACCTGGCCCGGTCCAGGGTGCCGGGAAAGACGAGGTCGACCGATCGGGCCAGTGACTTCCGCCGGTGGGCGAAGGCCGCCCGGACGAACCGGATCAGGTCGGGCGAGGGCCCGGGCGAGTTCCGCTCGATCGAGATGATCGCCGAGTCCACCCTCGGCTGGGGCCTGAAGACCTGTCGGCCGACCTTGCGGATCACCCGCACCGAGGCAGCCTGCCGGATCACCGCCGAGGGAGAGCCGTAGGCACGGGTTCCGGGCTCGGCCACAAGCCGCTCGGCTATCTCTTTTTGGACCATCACGGTCCAGCGCTCCATTTCCGGCAGGGCCGTCATCGTCTCGATGATCACCGGGGTCGCCACCGAGTAGGGCAGGTTCGCGACCATAACGTTGGGGGCCGGCTCGAGCGCCGCGTAATCGAAGCCGACCGCATCGCCGAAGATGAGGTCGACGTTCCCCAGTGACGCGACCCGGGCCAACTCGGGCTCGAGTGACCGGTCGAGCTCGATCGCCTCGACCTGTCGGGCAACTGCCGCAAGCCTCTCGGTCAAGACGCCCTCTCCCGGGCCGATCTCGAGGACACAGTCGGAAGGACCGACCCCTGCGTCCCGGACGATTGCATCGAGCAGGTTCGGGTCGGTCAGGAAGTTCTGGCCGAGCCTCACCAACCGAATACTCGCCCGGCGTTGTCGGTGACGGTCCGGTCCAGCTCGCCCCGGTCCACCCCGCGAGCCGCCGCGACGACCCCGTACGTCTCGGTGATCAGGGCCGGCTGGTTCCTCTCTCGCCGCTTCGACTGGGGGGTGAGGAACGGGGCATCGGTCTCGACCAGGATCAGCTCATCCGGCACGACGGCTGCCGCCTCGCGGAGCCCTTCATTCGCCGGATAGGTCACGTTTCCGGCAAAGGAGCAGAACCAGCCCCGTTCGACCGCCCGCCCGACCCAGGCAGGCATCGAGAAACAGTGCAGGATCACGGTGAGTTCCGGACCCTCCCGGTCGAGGATCTCGAAGGCCTCGGCGGTCGCCTCCTCGCTGTCCTGACGATCGCGGAGGTGGACCACCAGGGGGAGCTCCAGCTCCACCGCCAGGGCGATCTGGGCCGAGAAGGCCGTTCGCTGGTCCTCGATCGGCGCGGTATCGCGGTACCGGTCGAGTCCGGTCTCGCCGATCGCCACGACCTCGTTGGGGCAGGCCTTTGCCAACTCCCGCATCGCCTCGGTCGAGTCCGGCCCGAACCCGGTCGCCTCGTTGGGGTGGTGGCCGACCGCGGCGAAAACCGGGGCCATCTCCTTCGCCATCTCGACCTGGCGGCCGTTCGACTCCCCTCCGAGTCCGACCGTGAGGATCCTCTCGACCCCGGCCTCGAGCGCCCGGTCGAGAACCTCTGCCGGCTCGCCTTGGCACTTGTCCAGGTGGCAGTGGGAGTCGATCAACCCCGGTCCCCTCCCTCCCCGGGGTCGCGGTCCAGCTTGGGAAAGAGCGGCTCGATCTTCACGACCTCGGTCCCGCCCGGCCTGCTGCCGAACTCGGCCAGCTCGAGACCGGGGTTGCCGAGTGCCTCGAGCAGGGTGACCGATGACCTCGGAAGGAAGGGGTGCAGGAGCAAGGTGATCACCCGGAGGCCCTCGGCCAGGCTGTAGAGGACCTGGTCCAGTCGTTCCTCACCGTCCTCGGACTTGGCCAGGACCCAGGGCTGGGTCTCCTCGACGTAGCGGTTGAGCCGTCGGACCCGCTCCCAGCACTGATCCAGCGCCCGGCCGATCGCGGCATCGTCGAACAGGCCCGACACCTGGCCGACCAGGCCGTCGAAGTCGGTCGCCAGGGCCGGGTCCGGGGTGGCCTCGGGCACCCGTCCGTCCCGGTAGCGGGAGACCATCGAGAGTGTCCTCGAGGCGAGGTTGCCGAACTCGTTGGCCAGCTCGGTCTCATAGCGGGACTCGAAGCCGGCAGTCGAGACGGTACCGTCCTGGCCGAAGCTCACCTCGCGAAAGCAGTAGTAGCGCAGGGCATCGGAGCCGAAGCGCTCGATCACCTCGAACGGATCGAGCACGTTGCCGAGCGACTTCGACATCTTCTTCTCGCCCATCAGCAGGTAGCCGTGGATGAACATCCGCTGCGGTGGCTCGATGTCGGCCGCCATCAGGAAGGCCGGCCAGAAGATCGCGTGGAACTTGAGGATGTCCTTGGCCAGGATGTGCCAGGTGGCTGGCCAGAACCTCGGGGTGAGGTCCTCGTCCTCCCGGGCGTAGCCGAGTGCCGTGTAGTAGTTCAGCAACGCGTCGAACCAGACATACATCACCTGGTCGGGGTCCCAGGGCAGCGGCACTCCCCAGCTGAGCTTGGACCGCGACAGCGAGACGTCCTTGAGGCCGCCGCGGATGAAGGCCAGGGCCTCGTTCCTGCGGAAGTCGGGCTCGATCCGCTCGGGCTCGGCCATGTACATCTCCTCCAGCCGGTCGGCGAAGGCCGAGAGCTTGAAGAACCAGTTCTCCTCCTCCTCGCGATCGAGCGGGATCTCATGGATCGGGCAGGTCTCGTCCGGGCCGATCTCGGACTCGTTCTTGAAGTCGGCACAGCGCGGGCAGTACCAGCCGAGGTAGGTCCCCTTGTAGACGTACCCGTTCTCGCGAACCCGTTCGACGACCTGCTGGACCCGCTCGATGTGGCCCCGGTCGGTGGTCCGGATGAAGAAGTCGTTGGAGGCGTCCACCAGCTCGACCATCTGGCGAAACTGGGACGCACTCCGGTCGACCAGCTCCTGGGGCGTGATCCCCTCCCGCTCGGCCGCCTGGGCGATCGGCTCCCCATGTTCATCGGTGCCGGTGAGGAAGAAGACGTCCTCGCCACGCTGGCGCATGTGCCGGGCCAGGATGTCGGCCGCCATGGTCGAGTAGGCGTGGCCCAGGTGGGGCTCGCCGTTGCCGTAGAAGATCGGTGTCGTTACGTAGAAGCTCACTGAACCCTGAGCATAGGCGGCCCCGCCTACCTCCGAGGTCGCCGACCGGTGAGCGCGGTGTAGAGGTCGTTCGCCCGGGTGCCGGTGAGGCTGGCGACCACCGTAGCCGCCGCCCGCGGACGGGCCCCGGCCTGGACCAGTCGCCGCAGCGCCTCGACCGCGAAGGCGATGTCCTGGCTCTTGCCGCCGCCCTCGGCCGGCGCGATCACCAAGACGATCTCGCCACGTGCCTCACCCCTGAACCTCAGGGCCAGCTCGGCCAGGGTGCCCCTGGTCACTTCCTCGTGCATCTTGGTCATCTCACGGCAGACGGCCGCATCGCGATCCGGGGCCAGTGCAGCCAGGGCGGCGAGCGAATCACCGATCCGCCGGGGTGACTCGAAGGCGACCACGGTCTCGGCCGAGTTGAGCACCCGCTCCATCTCACCGGAGCGCTTCGGCAGGAAACCCTCGAAGCGCCAGCGATCGGTCGGCAGGCCCGAGGCGATCAGGGCCACCGTGACCACGGTCGGGCCCGGCAGGACGATCAGTTCGAGTCCGCGATCCAGTACCTCCTGGACGATCCTGTAACCGGGATCCGAGATCCCGGGCATGCCGGAGTCGGAGACCAGGGCGATCCGTTCACCGCGCTCGATCCGCTTGACCAGCTCACGGGCCCGCGAGGACTCATTGCCCTCGTGATAGGAGACCAGCCTCGGTCGGGGCCTGATGTCGAGGTGTTCGAGCAGCTTGCCGGTCCGGCGGGTGTCCTCGCAGGCGATGTAGTCGGCCCCGACCAGAGCGTCACGGACCCTCTTGGTGACGTCGTCGAGGTTTCCGATCGGAGTCGGACAGACGGTGAGGGATCCCGGCATCAGGAAAGTTTCCCAGTTTCCCTGCGGGCCAGGATCGCCGCACCGATCATCCCGGCGGCCGGTCCGAGCTCGGCCGTCACCACCGGCGTGTCACACATCGGCCTGAGGGCCCGCGTCCTTACTTCCTCGCGGGCCGGGTCCAGCAGGAGGTCACCGAGCGCCATCGCCCCGCCCCCGATCACGATCATTTCGGGCTGGAAGATGTTGGCGTAGGAGACCAGTCCGGCACCGAGGTACCTGCCTGCCCGGTGGACCGCCTCGAGGCCTGCCGGATCGCCCTCCCGAGCAGCATCACCCACTGCCCTGGCATCGACTGTCTCGCCCTCGGAGACCATCCTGGCGAGGATCGAGTCCGGCATCTTCGCGGCCTCTTCACGGCCCAGCCTGCCGATCCCGGTACCGGACGCGAAGACCTCCAGGCAGCCCCTGCCGCGACAGTTCCCCTGGCACTTCGGCCCGTCGAACTCGATCACGATGTGACCGAGCTCGGCCGCCGCCCCGGTCGCGCCCCGGTAGAGCTCGCCGTCCAGCAGGAGGGCCCCGCCGACCCCGGTGCCGAGGGTGAGCATCACCGCATCGCGGGTGTCCCGGGCAGCGCCTATGTCGGCCTCTGCAAGCAGGGCGAGGTTGGCGTCGTTGTCGATGAAGACCGGCATCCCCAGTCGCTCGGCCAGCATCTCGCGGACCGGCATGTCCTCCAGGCCGAGGTTGACCGTGCTGATCGCATAGCCACGCTGGAAGTCGATCGTCGCCGGGATTCCCACTCCGACCGCGCCGACATCGGGCCACTCCCCGGCCAGGCGGCCAATCTCCTGCGCGAGAAGGTCAATCACCGCCTCCTGCGAATATCCCGTCGATGGCACTTCATTGCTGGCGAGCGTCTCGTCCCGGGAATCGACCACCCCGACGGCCAGCTTGGTTCCGCCGAGATCGGCGCCGATCGTTACTGAACCGCTCATAGATCGACACATTCTTCACACTCATGGCAGCCGAAGACGAAAAAGGCCAAGAGGGCAAGCCCGAGTACAGGGTCTACCGGTCCCGGCGGACCCCGTTCTCCTGGTTCAGGAAGGGTGATCTCAGCTCGCTGAAGAGCGAGCGCCGAGACAGGGCCAGGGAATCACGCAGGAGGGATCCCGGAGCAGCCGTTCCGCCTCCGGTTCCCCCGCCGATCCCCGACGATCGCCCCTCCTGGAAGCCTCCCCGCAAGAAGCGGCGGTGGTTGCGCCGGATCCTGCTGGTCATCTTCGGCTGGGCCGCGGTCGGGGTGCTGGCCTTCGCGATCTCTGCCCAGATCCAGTCCTGGAAACTCGATGACGGTGCCCGGACCGCCCTGCAGGGTGACCCGTGGCTCCTGCCCAGGGCCCAGAACATCCTCGTCCTCGGCACCGACAGCCGCAGCCCCGACACGCTCGAGCCCGGGGCCGCCCAGCCCGAGCGCTGCTACGAACAGCAGGCCACCGGCAAACCGCCACGGGGCGGCTGCGGCGGGGCCAGGGCCGACACCCTGATGGTCGTCCGGGCCGGTGGCGGCCAGTTCCGCAAACTCTCGATCCCGCGGGACACCCTGGCCGAGATCCCGGGTTACCCGGCACAGAAGATCAACGCGGCTTATGCCTTCGGCGGGGCCCGGCTGCAGGTCGAGACCGTCTCGCAGTTCCTCGGGATCCCGATCGACCACGTCGTGATCATGAACTTCACCGGGTTCGAGGAGTTCATCGATGCGATCGGGGGCGTGGTCGTCGACGTGCCGGAACGACTCTGCTCCGACATCTCTGGAGGAGCCGCCAACGGCGGCTGGACCATCCGCCTCGACCAGGGCGAGAACACGCTGAACGGTGAACAGGCCCTCGCCTACGCCCGGACGAGGAAGCCGAGCCCCTGCCCCGGACCGGCCCCGAGCGCCTACACCACCGGGTACAGCGACCTCGACCGGGCCGCCGCCCAGCAGTCGATCATGACCGGGATCAAGAACCGTCTGACCTCGCCGCTCCGGCTGCCCTACAACTTCATCAAGGGTCCGATCATCGGCTGGACCGCACCCAAGGCCTTCGTCTCCGACATCGGGTTCCTCGGCATGCCCCAGCTGGCCCTCTCATCGGTGTTCGCCGGGACCGGTGACACCGACGTCCTCGAGCCCTCCGGCTTCGGTCCCGGGGGAACCCTGATCGCCTCCCCCGAGGAGATCCAGCGGGCGGTCGCCCAGCTGGAAGGAAACTGAGCCGACCGCGCCGGCCGCCTCAGTCGGTCTTGCCGGCCGAACCCTTGTCCGGGGACGAGC
>JBBAUQ010000028.1:8972-13472 GCA_040398125.1 Solirubrobacterales bacterium
GGACGAGCTACCGGAATCCGAGGAGGCACCGTCTGACTTGGATTCCTTGGCCGAACCGCCGGAATCGCCGCCGGAACCGGGGGGATCGCCCCCCTCCCCAACCTTGTTGCGGGTCTTCTTCCCGTAGTCGGTGTTGTGGAACCCCGGGCCCTTGAAGTGGATCGCCGGGGAGTGCAGCACCCGCCGCGTCGGTGCCCCGCACTCGGGGCACTTATCCAGGGAGTCCTCGGTGATCGACTGGATCACCTCGACCTCGTGGCCCTTGTCGCAGCGGTACTCGTAGATCGGCATTGCGTTCGATTATCGCAGCGCGCCGACCTCGGTGTGCCTATACCTTTTCGTGGGTGAGCGAGCCGGACGCCGAACAGCGCAACACCGAGGTCTCGATGGAGGAGATCGTCGCCCTGGCCAAACGCCGGGGCTTCGTCTTCCCTGCGTCCGAGATCTACGGTGGTCTCGGCTCGACCTATGACTACGGCCACTACGGCGTCCTCTTGAAGAACAACGTCAAGAACGAGTGGTGGCGCTCGATGCTGACCGAGCGCGACGACATCGTCGCGCTCGACTCGGCGATCATGCAACACCCCAGGGTCTGGGAGGCCTCGGGCCACCTCGAGGGCTTCACCGATCCACTGGTCCAGTGCCTCGGTGACTGCAAGAGGCGGTGGCGCGAGGACCACCTGCGGGAGGACGTCGAGGCCGCCGGTGGCGACCCCGCGGCCGAACTCCGCTGCCCCGAGTGCGGCGGCGAGCTGAGCGAACCACGCAACTTCAACCTGATGTTCCAGACCCACATGGGACCGGTCGCCGAGGAGGGCAGTGAGGTCTACCTGCGACCCGAGACGGCCCAGGGGATCTTCATCAACTTCAAGAACGTGCTCAACTTCGCCCGCAAGGCGCCGCCGTTCGGCATCGCCCAGATCGGCAAGTCCTTCCGCAACGAGATCACCCCGGGCAACTTCATCTTCCGGACCCGGGAGTTCGAGCAGATGGAGATGGAGTTCTTCGTCCCGCCCGACCAGGCCGAGGAGTGGTACCGCAAGTGGATCGAGATCCGGACCAACTGGTACCTCGACCTCGGCATCCGCAAGGAGTTCCTCATGGTCAGGCCCCACGGTGCCGAGGAGCTCTCCCACTACTCGTCGGGCACCAGTGACATCGAGTACCTCTTCCCGATCGGCTGGTCGGAGCTCGAGGGAATCGCCAACCGGGGTGACTTCGACCTCGGCCGCCACCAGGAGTTCTCCCGCGAGAAGCTCGAGTACTTCGATCAGAAGTCCGGTGAGCGCTACCTGCCCCACGTGATCGAGCCGGCGGCCGGTGCAGACCGGGCCGCCCTGGCCTTCCTGGTCGACGCCTACGAGGTCGAGGAGGTCGAGGGCCGCGAGCGGACCGTGCTGCATCTGCACCCGAGACTCGCCCCGGTCAAGGTCTCGGTCCTGCCGCTGGTCTCCAAGGAGGGGATGCCCGAGAAGGCCCGGGAGATCCTCGACTCGATCAGGGCCGCCGGGATCCAGGCCGAGTATGACGCCGGCGGATCGATCGGCAAGCGGTACCGCCGCCAAGATGAGATCGGCACGCCCTGGGGGATCACGGTCGACCACCAGACGATGGAGGACGGCACGGTTACCGTGCGGGACCGGGATTCACTGGAACAGGACCGCGTCCCGGCCGAGGGAATCGCCAGCCTGATCGCCGGCCGCCTGGTCGAGCCCTGGACCTCGCCCAAGTCGGCCGGCTGAGCCCGACGAGGCCTTCCCTGCCCGTTGCGGGGAGCTGTCAGAAACCGTCACTCAGTGGCGACCGGTTGCCCGAGCGGTCACCTTCGCACCATGGAGGGTGCCCCCGGAGACAGCTACCCCGGGGAAGGTGACCGCTCACCCTTCTTGCCCGGTCGACGCTGCCGGGGGTGGCATAGTGGTCCCGGATGAAGCCTGACCCGAAGGCCGACCCCGGCCTTGCCCTGGTGCTGGTACCCCTGTTTCGCAACGGGATCGAGGAGATCCGCTACCGCAAGTGGCGCATCCTCCAGCTCGCCCTCTCCGCCGGGATCGCCTGGCTGGTCGCCACCGAGCTCTTCGGTCACCAGGAGGCCTTCTTCGCCCCGATCGCCGTCGTCCTGGTGCTCAGCCTCACGGTCCGCCAGCGAGGTCGCCGGGCACTCCAGCTCGGCGTCGGGGTGGCACTCGGCATCGCCGTGGCCGACCTGATCGTCACCCTGACCGGCACCGGTGTCTGGCAACTGATGCTGGTGGTCGGCCTGGCGGTCACCGGGGCCCTGCTGCTCGGCGGCAGCACGATCACGATCAACCAGGCCGCCGTCTCGGCCGTGCTGGTGGCCACCCTGCCGGTCCCCGATGCTGCCCAGTCACTCGACCGGTTCGTCGATGCCCTGATCGGCAGTGGCGTCGCGCTCCTGGCAAACACCATCACCCCGGCCGACCCGATCCGGATCGCCCGCCGTCAGCTCGAGCCCCTCCTGGCCGACCTCTCCGGGACCCTGGTCGACATCGCCGATGCGCTCCAGTCCGACAACCTGACCGAGGCCGAGCTCGCCCTCGATCGGGCGAGGTCCCTCGATCCGATGGTCAGGCGGATGAAGCTCGCCGTCGAGGCCGGCCGGGAAACGATCACTGTCGCCCCGACCAGGAAGTCCTCCGAAGGCCGGGTCGACCGGTTCGAAACCGCAGCCGAGCCGATCGACCTGATCGTTCGCGACACCAGGGTCCTCGCCCGCGGTGCGGTCAGGGCAGCAAGGTTGGAGGAGAACGTCCCCCCGGTGATCGTCGAGTCGATCCGGGACCTGGCCACGGCGGTCAGGCTGCTCGACAGCTACCTCGCCGGTATCGACGCCGGGGCCGAATGCCGGGAGGCAGCGCTCCGGGCGGCCGCCCTCGCCACGAGCGCCCTGGAGGAGACCTCGAACATGGCGGCCAGCGCGATCGTCGCCCAGGTACGGGCCACTGCGGCCGACCTGCTGGAGGGCCTCGGGATGCCCCGGGACGAGGTCAGGGAACGGGTGACCCGGGCCCGCGACGAGCTCGGGATCTGAGACCGCCCGCTACCGGGCAGGCTCTCTTTCTCTTTCGCTACTGGTCGGCTACCGGCGTGCCGTTGGTGCGTGAGGCCGACTCGGTGGTCGTCGAGGTGTAGACGAACTCCTCTTCCTCACCGAAGACGGCGTCGAGTACGGCCTTGCGGGCCGACTCGGAGAAGACCAGGACGAGACCGCCCGAGAGCAGGCCGAGGGCGACCAGGTTGCGGACCGGGTGCCGCTTCTTCTTCGGCTCACGAATCCGGTCGGCCGCGTCCTTGAGGGCCTCGGCGGCGTGGGCCAGCTCGCGCTTGACCTTGCGGTCGCCGGTCGCGGTATCGAAGGTCGGGCTGTCGGAGAACCGGGTGTAGGCGTTGCGGGCCGACTTGAAGGCGTCCATCAGGTTCTCGCGGAGATCCTCGTCCTCGATGACCCTTCTCAGGTATTCGTTCTCACGGGCCGCGCCGTAGGCCCTCGATGCCCGGTTTGCAAAGTCCTGCTTGCTCATCTGACTGATCGCTCCCTGTCCTCGGATTCGACTGTTCGGTGAGGATAGCGTTGATCGCCCTGCGCCGTGTTCATTTGCGGCCCAGTGCGACTTCCAGCGCCTCGCCGACCTCATTTACATAGGCAAACTCGACTCCCTCGCGCTCGTGCGCCGGGATCTCCTCGACCTCACCCTCGTTGCGGGCCGGCAGGATCACCGTCTTGATCCCGGCTCGCTGGGCGGCCAGGGTCTTCTCCTTGACCCCGCCGATCGGCAGGACCTGGCCGGTCAGGGTCACCTCACCGGTCATCGCCACGTCATTGCGGGCCGGCCGTCCGGTGATCAGCGAGACCAGAGCCACGGTCATCGCCACCCCGGCCGAGGGTCCATCTTTCGGCACGGCGCCGGCCGGTACGTGGATGTGGATGTCGTTCTCGGCGAACCAGCCCTCCGGGACATCGGGCGCCACCTCGGCCGCGTTGGCCCGCACGTAGGAGAGCGCCGCCTGGGCCGACTCCTTCATCACGTCACCCAGTTGGCCGGTGATCGAGAGTCTGCCGCTGCCCGACATCGAGGTCGCCTCGATGAACAGGACGTCGCCCCCGGTCGGGGTCCAGGCCAGCCCGGTGGCCACCCCGGGCACCCGGGTCCGGCGGCGGGTCTCGGAAAACACCCTCTGGCGGCCGAGCAGCTCCCGTGCCTTCTTGCCCGAGATGGTCACCTTGCGGGCCTTGCCGCCCTTCTCGGCGATCTGGCGGGCCACCTTGCGACAGACCGAGCCGATCTCGCGTTCGAGGTTCCTCACCCCGGCCTCGCGGGTGTACTCGGTGATGATCGCGGTCAGGCCCGGGTCGGTGAAGTCGATCTGGCTCGGCTTGAGGCCGTTCTCCTTGATCTGGCGGGGAACCAGGTACTTGCGGGCGATGTGGAGCTTCTCGTCGGTCGTGTAGCCGGCGAGGTTGATCACCTCCATCCGGTC
>JBBAUQ010000029.1:0-13436 GCA_040398125.1 Solirubrobacterales bacterium
TGATCGTGTGGAGGGTATTGACGTCCTCGATCCCCGGTGACGCGGCATCGGGGTTGAGTGAGAAGGCAAGCGCCGAGTCGGTCGCGAGCAGCCAGGTGAGGCCGGAGAGGGCGACGAGCCTGAGCGAGAGGGTTTTCCTGCTGGGGGTCAAATCGGGGCCATTCTAGTCGGAAGAGGCGGACAGGCGGAGTCGGCCCGGAGCCCTCCCGGTGGCCGGTGGCGTACGCTTCCTCTTCGATGAAGCTGGAGAGACTGCTGAAGGCCGGTCGCAGGAGAGGCTGGCTGGCCAGACCGAGAGCCTCGACCGTGCTCAGGGTGGCTTCGGTGGCCGGTATCGCGGCTGCGGTGATCGTGCCCCATATTCGGCGTCAGCTCAATATCCCAATGGTCGTGACGGTCGCCTCGACCCTTGCCGCTCCGGCCGCGATAACGACTCTCTGGCCTCGGTCGAAACGCCGGGACATGGCACTTTTTGCGAGCCAGATGTGGGCCTTCGCCGTGACCCACGAGCTTCCCTACGACGACCCGGCCCATCTCCGTCGCCGCCTGTTGATCGATTACCCGATCAAGGCCGACCGCCTGATCGGGTTTGGCACGCTGCCGAACGTCCGGCTCCAGCGGAGCCTGCACGACGGACCGGCCGGCCCGCTGCTCACCAGGATCTCGGCCTGGGCCCACTGGCTGTGGTTCATCCAGCCTTATTCGGCGCTCTTCTGGATCCTGCTCCGGGACCGGGACAGCTTTCCGCACTCGGCCAGGCAGATGGCTGCCGTTTTCGACATCGGTTGCGCGATCTACTTCCTGGCCCCGACTGCTCCCCCCTGGTGGGCCTCGGACAACGGCCACACTGACGATCGGGTACGGCGGGTCATGGTGGAGTTCGGCGAGCGGATCTGGGGCCCGGCGTGGACCCGGATCTTCGGCACACTGGGCAGCAACCCGTGGGCCGCCATGCCCTCCCTGCACTTCGCGACTGCCCTGATGGCCGCCATCCTCCTGTCGGAGTCCGGGGGCCGTCTTCAGGGCGTGGCAGGATGGACCTATGCCGGAATGCTGGGATTTGCCCTCGTCTACCTCGGCGAGCATTACGTGATCGATCTGGTCGCCGGCGCCCTCATCGTCTTGCTGGTCAGGACCGGTGAACCGCTGAGCAGACCCCTCACCAACCTGGTCAACTCACGCCTGCGACGCCTCGAGGCGATCGCCGCATCCTGATGGTCGGGTCCGGCCCCCGAATGGATCAGGCTGGACCATGACTCGGAGCAGTGTCCCGTCCAGGAGAAGGGGGAGTTCCGGCCATGAGCGGGATGGCCACGGGGGCAAGGCTCCGGTGACCGAGCGGAACTCCGGAAGCCAGGCCCGGACCGATTCCGCTGAGGGGGCCTCCGGACTACCCTCGATCTCGACCCAGAGTTTCGTCCAGATGATTGCCCTGACGATCGTCCTGATCGTCGGGATCTATTTCCTGTTGCCGAAGCTGGCCGGATTCGGCGATGCCATCTCGACCGTTGGCAAGGCCGACCCGACCTGGGTGATCATCGCCCTGATCTTCGGCATCCTCGCCTTCGTCTTCTACATCGTCCTGTTTCGCGGGGTGGTTGGAGGAGATACCTTCCCGATCACCCTCGGTGAGGCCTACCAGATAAACATGGCCGGGTTCGCCGCAAAACTGCTCTTCTCTGCGGGAGGCGCCGGCGGGGTGGTCCTCACTTACTGGGCCCTTCGGCAGGGCGGTATGGGCAGAAGGGAGACGGCCACCCGAATGGTCACCTTCCTCTCGCTCAGCTACATCTTCTACCCACTGGCACTGATCATCTTCGGGGTGCTCTTGAGGACGGGGGTATTGAGCGGCAGTACGGCGGTTTCGCTCACCGTGATCCCCGCTGCCGTCGCCGGGCTGCTGATCATCGTGGGGGTGCTGGTCGCGCTCATGCCGCGTGATGCCGAAGGTCAGGTGCGGGCCTTCGGGTCCAAGCACGGAGTTGCCCGTTTCGTCGCCTTCCTGGGTTCGATCCAGGCGACCGTCTCCGAGGGTGTCCGGGTTGCCTTTCGCCTGGTCACCCACCCAATCGAGGCAGCCCCGGCCCTGATCGGGGCAATCGGCTACTGGGCGGCCAATATCGGCATCCTGTGGGCCTCATTCAAGGCGCTCGGGGTCGCCGTGCCCTTCGGCGTCGTCGTCATGGGTTTCTTCATCGGCATGGTGGCCAACCTGATCCCCTTCGTTCCTGCCGGGGTGGGCGCGGTCGATGCCGGCCTGATCGGCGCCTTCGTGCTTTTTGGCCAGCCCCAGGCCGAGGTCTTCGCAGCCGTGTTGATCTTCAGGCTGATGGCCTTCTGGTTGCCGATACCGCCCGGGGTGATCGCCTTCTTCCAGCTTCGCCGGACGGTCAAGCGCTGGAAACAGGATGGCCTTCCGGTCGATCGACCGCCGAGGAAATCCCTCATCTCGGTCCCGTTTTGAACCCCGGACTCCCCGGGGCAGCATTCCGACACCCACTTCATAAAGTAAAGTAAGAGGGGTAAGACGGGGCGCCATCAGGCCCGCCGGAAGGACCCCCTCGCAGAGAACCCCTTACCACCGAGGAGCAATGCAAGACAACGGGAAGAAAACCGAGAACCTGATCATCATCGGAGGCGGACCGGCCGGGTATACGGCCGCGATCTACGCCGCCCGCGCCGAGCTGGAACCCCTGGTGTTCGAGGGATTCCAGTGGGGCGGCCAGCTGCAGAACACCACCGATGTCGAGAACTACCCCGGCTTTCCCGAGGGCATCATGGGCCCCGAGATGATGGTCAAGTTCCGTGAGCAGGCCGAACGTTTCGGGGCCCGCTTGGTGGCCGATGACGTCGATCGGGTGGAGTTCAGTGACGGGGGGATCCAGCGGGTATTCGTCGGCGACGATGAGTATCGGGCGAAGTCAGTGATTCTTTCCATGGGAGCCGAGCCCCGCCGACTCGGTATTCCCGGGGAGATGGAGCTCTCGGGAAGGGGAGTGTCGACCTGTGGCGTCTGCGACGGTGCCTTCTTCAAGGCCCGCCCGACCATGGTCATCGGAGGGGGGGACGCGGCGATGGAGGACGCGGTCTTCGTCGCCAAGTTCGCCAGCAGCCTCGAGCTCGTTCACAGGAGGGATGAGTTCAGGGCCTCGAAGATCATGCAGGAGAGGGCCGAGGAGACGCCCGGGATCACCATCCGGACCCCCTGGGTGCCGGAGGAGTTCGTGGCCGGGGATGACGGATCGCTGGCGGCCGTAAGGCTGCGACGGGCCGACAACGGCGAAGTCGAAGATGTCCCCGTGGAGGGCGCATTCGTCGCCATCGGCCACATCCCCCGTTCCGAGATAGTGACCGGCCAGATAGAGACGGATGGAGAGGGCTACGTAAAGGTGAGCCCGGAGTCCACTGCCACGAATCTGGCCGGTGTTTTCGCCGTCGGTGACCTGGTCGACCACACCTACCGACAGGCGGTCACTGCAGCTGGATCGGGCTGTCAGGGTGCGCTGGATGCCGAGTGGTATCTGCGGGACAACGTGATCGAGGGCTGAAGCCCTCCGGTTACCGGCGGCAGGCCGGCCCTCAGAACGCGCCCATTCGTCGGAGGAGGTCAGTGAGGATCCTTGCCGTCGCACCCCAGATCAGGTGCTGTTCGACCTCGAAGGTCGGGGTCCGGACCGGCACACCGCGCCGGACGAGGCGTCTCATCCCGTAGCCGGCCACCAGCTGCTCGACGTCGAAGGAGAGGATCCGGGCGACTTCCGCCGGGTTGGGGGTCGGCTCTGCCTCGGCGGCGACCAGTCCGACGAAGGGCTGGATCCGGAAGGAGGTCACGAAGGTCCCGACCGGTGCCAGGGCACCGATGACCTCGATCTGCTCCTCGGAAAGGTCGACCTCCTCCCGGGTTTCGCGCAGTGCGGTCCCCAGCAGGGCCCGGTCGCCCGCTTCGGGGGTTCCGCCGGGGAATGAGATCTCGCCGGCATGTTTGTTCAGGTGCTGCGGCCTCTCGGTGAACAGGATCTCGGGCTGGCTCGCGAGGTTGCTGATCGGCACCAGCACGGCCGCCTCACGACTTCCGAAGACCGACATTCCCCCGGCCTCGGATTCGGTCAGCAGCGCCCGGGCCAGTCCGGCAGCTGTCGAAGGGGTCTCATCCACCCGTTGAATGATGACGGGCCGGCAGGTTCCGGCCTCGACTCAGATGATCCCGGGCGAGGTACCGCCGTCGGCGCTCCAGGCGGCCCCGGCCACGAAGGAGGCACGTTCGGAGCAGAGGAAGGCGATCACCGAAGCTGCCTCCTCGGGGTTGGCCATCCGGTCGATCGGTCGGGCACCGGCGATGTAGCTGGCGGCCTCTTCCCGGGTCGACTCGGACGCTTCGGCCACCTGGTCGAGGAGCGCACCGGGTGCCATCCAGAGCTCCGAAGTGGTCGGCCCGGGGCAGATCGCGTTGACCAGTACGCCTTCGGCGGCGTACCGCTCACCGAAGAGCCGGGAAAGGGACAGCATCGCCGCCTTGCCAACCGAGTAGTCGGGCATCATCGGACTCGGGTTCTTGCCGGCGGTCGAGGAGACGTTGACTACCCGGCCCCAGCCCCGTTCGGCCATCCCCGGAACGGTCTCGCGCATCAGCCTGAGTGGTGCCATGACGCTGAGTTCGAACTGCTTTCGGAAATCCTCTTCCGGCGCTTCCTCGACCGGGCGCCAGGCAGACACCCCGGCGTTGTTGACCAGGACGTCTATCGGGCCGAAGGCCTGGCGGGCAGCCGACGTGACGTGGCCCGCCGCAGCCTCCTCGGTGATGTCGACGACCAGCACAGCAACCTCACCTCCCTCGGCCCGGACGACTTCCGCCATGGCGGCGAGTTGCTCCGGGTCACGAGAGACCATAAGTACCCGGGCACCGGCGGCGCAGAGTTCACGGGTCACCTCGAAACCGATCCCGCTGCTTGCCCCGGTGACCGCGCAGACCTTGTCTTCCAGGCCGAGGTTCAAACGCTCTCGATCTCGACCGTGGTCGGCTCGGTGAGGAGTCGGTGGACCGGGCACTTGCCGGCGATCTTCTCCAGCTTCTCGACCTGGTCTTGATCGAGGTGCCCGGGCCAGGTGATCCTGACTTTCATCTCGCTCGGGTTCGGCCCTTCGTAGGCCGTGAGCACCTCGACCCCGAGGCCCTCCAGGTTCCAACCCTTTCGCTCGGCGTAGATACCGAGCGTCACCGCGGTGCAGGAGGCGAGGGCAGCGCTGACCCCTTCGGTCGAAGTCGGGCCCATCATGCCGTCCGAATCGGGGCCGGGGTGGTCGAAGACGAGGGTCTTGTTCGAGCTCAGTTCCACCCGACAGGGCACTTCGGCCCCGGTCGTGACCGTCGCCGTCATCGGAGTCATCCGCCGCGCCCCTCGAAGAGTTCGGGATCGTCGACGTCGGCGAAGCGGGCCATCGCGAAGCAGAGGTCCGAGGCCCGGTTAAGGAAACTGATCACCTCGGCCGAGGCGAGCTCCCCATCGAGCTTGATCAGGACGACCCTCCGCTCGGCCCGCCTGATGATCGTCCGGGCGAGGTCGAGGTGGGCCGACAGTTGATTGCCTCCGGGAATGACGAATTTCGGGGGCAGCTCCACCCGGTCCATGTAGCGATCGATCACCGGCTCTAGGTCCGCGGTCATCTCGGGAGTGATCCGACTGACTCCGTCCTCGAGACGCTCCGAGGCATCCGGTGCGGTCGCGAGCTCGGCACCGGCCACGAAGAGGTCTCTTTGCAGGGTGAGGATGTCGCTGGCCAGTTCGGCCTGGTCGGCCGGGCAGAGCGCCCGGGCCATACCGAGGGCTGAACAGGCCTCGTCGAGGGTGCCGTAGGCCTCGGTCCTGAGCGCCGACTTGTCGACCCGACCTCCGTACCAGAGGCTGGTCGTGCCGTCATCTCCCTTCCGGGTGTAGATCTTCATCGTCGCTCGCTTCCCGTTCCTTGATTTCCGCTGTCCGGTTTTCCTAACTGAGTGGGTTGAATGCCATGCCCGAGAGTAGCTTCGGGAAGAAGTCGGTGGACTTGGGAGGCATCGTCTCACCGGCCGCCGTGACTGCCCGGACCTGCTCGATCGGGGTGGCCCGGAGGATGAATGCTGCCTCGGCCTCGCCGGAGCCCACCGCATCGACCGCTGCCCCAACGGTCTTGGCGTAGCCGATTCCGTCCTTCGCCTCGACGTCGGCCTCGCTCATGCCGAGCATGCCTTCGAGGACGACCTTCTCGAGGATCGCCGCGTCGAGGGTGCGGTAGGCCTCGCTCCTGCCGGCCATCAGATCATCGAGGGCACCCGGGTCGGTCAGTCGCAGACGCAGGAAGCGCCCCGATCCATCGGCATAACCGAAGCAGCCCGGCCCATCCATACCCTCGGGGTCGACACCGGAGCGGTCGGTCTCCTCGACCGTGAACCAGTCAGCGAGCCGTCCGGCCAGCTCATCGGGGTCGACCGGGCCGTTCGAGCCGCCGGAAACCAACCTGTGGGTCGGGAAGACGGTCAGGCCCGGGTCATCGAGCCCGGTGAGGGCCATGAGGGTGTAGTCGTGTGGACCCTCACCCCCGATTTCATCGCGGTAGACCCGTGCGGTCTCGTAGCGGTGGTGGCCGTCAGCGATCAGGAGTTCGGCCCCGGCGAGTGTTTCGGTAACGGCCGCATGTATCGCCGGGTCATCGAGAGGCCACAGCCGGTGGACGGTGCCGTCCTCATCGACCACCTCGGCCCAGGGCTCTACTTCGAGTGATCCCTCCACTACCGGCCAGGCATCCTCGGTGGTCAGCGAGAAAATGGGTGAGAGGTTGTACCGGGTCGCCCTGGTGAGGTCCAGCCGATCCTGTTTCGGTCCCGGCTGGGTGCGTTCATGCGGCCGAATCAGACCTGGCCCGTAGTCGGTCACCCGGACTCGGGCGAGCAGGCCGTGGCGGCGGTGGGAGTTTCCGTCGGGTCCGGTGTAGTCCTGGGTGAGGGCCCAGATGGTGGGCATCCTGTCCTGGGTCAGGACGCCGGCAAGGATCCACTCCTCGAGGGTTTCGGCAGCTTTCAGGTAGCGGTCTCCACCGGGCTCGCTCGGCTCCGGCAGGTCCAGTTCGACCACGTTGAAGGGTGATCGGTCGACCAGCTCGGCTCGCTCCTCAGCATCGATCACGTCATAGGGGGGAGCGGCAACGGCGGCCAGTGATCCGACCGTGGACAGGTCGTAATGAAGGGCGGTGAAGGGGAGCACCTCGGCCACCGGCGAACCGTATCGGGTCGTACAGGCCGACCGGCGCTAGGCTGCCTCTTCGGATGGGCAACTTTTCCGACGCAACCAATGGAGTCCCGTCTCCGCGCCCCTACGCCCTGATAGGCGCCGGACCGAGCGGTCTCGCGGCAGCCAGGAACCTCGCCCGAAGGGGCATCCCGTTCATCGGCTTCGAGGAACACACCGACGTGGGTGGGCTGTGGGACATCGACAGCCGCACGAGCACCGTTTACGAGTCGGCCCACCTGATCTCCTCGCGGACCACCACGGCATTCGAGGAATTCCCGATGCGGGAGGGCACGGCCGACTACCCGAGCCATTGGGAGATGCGTGAGTACTTCCGTGACTACGCCGACACCTTCGACCTGAGGCGGCACTTCCGTTTCGGGACCAGGGTGGTGCGGGCCGAGCCCGAGGGCGAGGGCTGGAGGGTGACGGTGGAAGACCGTGCCGGCGAGCAGTCGTCGGAGCTCTACGAGGGGCTGATAATCGCCAACGGGATCCTCGCCGAGCCCAGCATTCCCGACTTCGAGGGCTCGTTCGAGGGGGAGATTCGCCACACCAGCGCCTATCGGCGCCCCGAGGAGTTCCGCGACAGGCGGGTCCTGATAGTCGGGGCCGGCAACTCGGGCTGTGACATCGCCGTCGACGCGGTCGGCCAGGCCCGGTCGGTCGACCTCAGCATGCGGAGCGGGTACTGGTTCTTTCCCAAGTACATCCTGGGGCGCCCTTCCGACACCCTGAACGAGGGTCGCCCCCTGCCGGCTCCGATCAAGCAGGCCGTGGATTCCCGCCTGATCAGGCTCGTGACCGGTAACCCGGCCCGACTCGGATTTCCGGAACCGGAGGGCAAGATCTACGAGACCCACCCGGTGATGAACACCCTGATCCTCTACCACGCCGGGCACGGAGACATCCGGGTCCGTCGAAACATCGACCGAATGGACGGTGATCGGGTCTTCTTCACCGACGGCACCGAGGGCCAGTACGACCTGGTGATGTTGGCCACCGGGTACAGCCTCCACTACCCGTTCATCGACCGCGAACACCTCAACTGGGAGGACCAACCCGGGCCCAACCTCTATCTCAACATCTTCACCCCGAGACACCGGAACCTGTTCGTCCTCGGCATGGTCGAGGCAACCGGCCTCGGTTGGCAGGGAAGGTTCAACCAGAGTGATCTCGTCGCCGAGTTCATCCAGGCCCGGTCCGAGGCCCCGGCCCTCGCAGACCGGATGTGGGACATGGTCAACGGTCCCGACCCCGACCTGTTCGGTGGTTACCGGTACCGCCAGCTCGACCGGATCCCCTACTACGTGAACAAGGATGCCTACCGCGACCAGATCGAGCGGCACCTGGGGATGTTCCGGGGCGTCGCCTGAGATCTCCAGGGGATCCGTGGTGAGTCCGACACCGGCCGAAAACGGGCCCCTACCGCTCGGGGAAGCGAGGCGACGATGACCCGTGTCCTCGTGACCGGGGGAAGCGGTTTCCTCGGTAGCTCGGTGGTTGCCAGACTGGCCGATTCTGGAGCGACGGTTCTTTCCACCGATCTCGTCGAGGCGGCCAGTATCCCGGAGGGAGCCGGGTTCGAGGCGATGGACGTGACCGACCCTGCGGGCGTCCGGGAGATGTTCGGATCGTTCCGGCCCGAGGTAGTGGTCCACCTGGCATCGATCGTCAACCCGGGCGAGGCAACGACCCCGGAGGTCGAGTTCGAGGTCGACGTCAACGGTTCCCGCAACGTCCTGGAGGCCTGTCTCGAGTACGGCGTGGGTCGGATAGTCGTCTCCTCGAGCGGTGCCGCATACGGCTACCACGCTGACAACCCTGCCTGGATAACCGAGGATTGGCCGGTCCGGGGAACCGAGACCTTTCCCTACAGCCGCCACAAGCGACTGGTCGAGGAACTCCTCGCGGACCTCCGCCGGTCATCGCCCCAACTGGAACAGGTGGTGCTGCGGATCGGCACGATCCTCGGGGCGACGGTCGACAACCAGATCACCGCCCTTTTCGAGAGACCCCGGCTGCTGAAGGTTTCCGGACATGAGTCGCCGTTCGTCTTCATCTGGGACGAAGACGTCGTCGGGGTGATAGTGCGGGGTGTGGCAGATGGTCCTGCCGGTGTCTACAACGTGGCCGGAGACGGGGCGATGACGGTGGACGAGATCGCCGCGACCATGGGCAAGTCGACGCTGACGATCCCTGCCGGCCTGATCAGGGCAGGGCTGGCGGTGTCCAACCGGTTGGGCCTCACTCCCCACGGGCCGGACCAGGTCGACTTCCTCCGTTACCGGCCCGTCCTGGACAACGCCCGGCTGAAGGCGACCTTCGGTTACACCCCGGACAGGACCAGCCGTCAGGCGTTCGCCGCCTGGCTCGAGTCCCGGCATCAGGCCGCCACACCGGATCGTCCCTAGACTGGACCACCGGACGGGGCGTGGCGCAGCCTGGTAGCGCACCTGCTTTGGGAGCAGGGGGTCGCTGGTTCAAATCCAGTCGCCCCGATTCCGCCTGGAGGACAGTGCTCCGGGTCGGTCAGCCGCGAAAGAGGGCCCTGGGGGCAGCGAGCATCGCCCCAGGCAGACCACGCCGAGAGTGGTCGATCGCCTGCTGAAGGGCCTCGGTCGCCCGGGGACCATCGATTGCCGGGCCGTGGCCGACCAGGAGGTGATTCGGCAGGTAGGTGCCGAGCTGTCGCTTCGGCGGGTTGAGCCGCAGGGCGATGTGCACTCCGGCACCGGCAGGAGAGGGATGGAACAGCGGGGCGGTACCGATCGCCTCGGCGATCACCAAGGCCCTCTGGTCATTCCACCAGAGCGCCTTCTCCTTCCAGAGGCGGTTGTCGATCACCGGTATGCAGGCAAAGGGAGAGTCCGGGACGGTGTCCGGGAGACGGAGCAGGGGCACTCCGAGGCGATCCGCAACCGGGCGGCAATCCCGGCCGTGGCGATCGAGCAGCTGGATGACGGCGACCGGTTCGCCCAGCTCCCCGACCTGTTCCATCGCCTCCGGTTCATCGACCGGATCGATAATCCATACCCGCCCGTCGGATGTAAGGGCGTGGGAGGCCCGTTGCATCGGCTCATCGATGACCCAGGTGAGTCCGACCGCCGATGTCTGGAGGGATTTGAGAGCCACATGAACGAGTCTAGCCTCGACCCGTGGCTAAGATGGGAAATCAAGATGCTTTTCGGCCGAAAGCCAACCGAGATGCCGGCGCCCGGAGAGGCCCTTCCGGGGAGGGACGGCTACCCGTTCGAGATCCCGGCCCGACACCGGGTCCTCGACAGTCCCCTCGAGGCGCCGTTTCCCGAGGGAATAGAGATCGCCTACTTCGCGATGGGGTGTTTCTGGGGTGCGGAGCGGCTCTTCTGGCAGATCGACGGTGTCCAGTCCACGGCCGTCGGGTACCAGAACGGATCGACCCCGTTTCCGACCTACGAGGAAGTCTGCTCCGGGATGACCGGCCATGCCGAGGCAGTGATGGTGGCCTTCGATCCCGCGGTGGTCTCCTACGCCGAGCTGGTCAGGGTGTTCCTGACCGAGCACGATCCGACCCAGGGGATGCGTCAGGGCAACGACGTCGGAACCCAGTACCGCTCGGCCATCTTCTTCACCAGCGCCGAGCAGGAAGCCACGGCCCTCGGCATGGTCGCGGCCTACGGGGACTCACTGGCCGAGCAGGGCCTCGGTCCGGTCACTACCGAGGTCGTACCGGCAGGGCCCTTCTACCTGGCCGAACCGGAGCACCAGCAGTATCTGGACCGGGTACCGAACGGGTACTGCGGCCTGGCCGGAACCGGGGTTGCCTGCCCGGTCCCCGGAGCTTCGCGGTAGGCGTCTTGCCCCGGCTGCCGGGTGCGCTGTAGGAGCTGCCGCCCCGTCTAGGATCCCGTTGGTGATTGCCGAGATCCGGGGCCGGGCGTGATCCCGAGCATTTCTTCCTACCTGATCGGGACGGTCGCCTTCGTCGGGACCATCCTGTCGCTTTGGCTTGCCGCCTACTGGCTGCGCAAGTGGATAGTCCCCGAGTTCTCGGGGGCCCTAGCGCGCCTTGCCGAGATCACGCTGGCGGTTGCGCTGTTGATCCTGATCCTCCAGCTGGTTGGCTCGGTCGGACTGTTCGACCTCGAGTGGATCGCGGTCTCGCTGGTGTTGATCCCCCTGCTCGTCGCTGCGGTCGCGCGGCGGTTCGCCCCCCGGGACGTCAGCGAGGTCGCGGCACCCGCAGTGCCGACGTGGGCCTTCCTCGTGGCGGTGGGGGTCGCTTCCTGGGCCGTGGCCGAGTGGAGTTTCCCGACCCAGCTGAGCCTGGACCAGGGGATGTTCGGCGGGGATACGACCTGGTACCACATGCCGGCCTCGGCCAGGTTCGTGCAGGACGGATCGATCATCCCCCTCCACTACACCGACGCCCTGCGCCTCGCCGTCTGGTTCTACCCGCAGAGTTCGGAGTTGATGCACGGGGCGATGATCGCCCTGATGGACAGTGACTGGCTCTCCCCGGTCTTCAACATGGTCTTTCTCGGTGTCGGCCTGCTCGCGGCATGGTGCGTCGGTCGTCCCTACGGAGTCGGTCCGGCGACCCTGGTGGCCGGCGCGATCCTCCTCTCTTCAGGAGTGATGATCGAGACCCAGCCCGGGGAAGGTCGAAACGACGTATTCGCTTTCGCCTTCCTGCTCGCCTTCTCGGCCTTCCTGATCAACGGCCACCAGCGACTTGCCCCGGGGGGAGGCAAGGCCGTCGATGATCGGCCCGATCCGAACGCCCCGTTGCTCGACCGCGGGCCGTTGCTGATCGCCGGAGTAGCGGCCGGCATCGCGATCTCGGTGAAGGTCTCGATGCTCGCCCCTGTCGGGGTGATCCTGCTCGGAATGATCCTGATCAGCGGGCGCAAGCGGTGGATGACCACGACCTTCTGGCTCGGGATCCCGATGCTGGTGGTCGGTAGCTACTGGTACATCCGGGCGATGATCTACACCGGGGGCAACCCGGTCCCGGCCATCGGCTGGGGTCCGCTCAAGTTGCCGCAGCCTGACCAGATGCCGCTCGATCCCCGGCCCAGGTTCCCGGTCTCCCACTACCTGACCGACCCCTCGGTGGTTCGATTCTGGTTCCTGCCACGGCTCGACGATGCACTGGGCATCCTCTTCCCGCTGATCCTGGTCATGGTCGCTGCGGCGGCGCTCTATCTGGTCTTCAAGTCGAGGAACAAGGTGGTGCGGGTTCTTGCCGGGGCGGCCCTGATCACCGCGGTCGTGTACGTGTTCACACCTTTGACGGCAGCCGGGGAGGAGGGCAGTCCGCGGGGCTTCTTCACCAACACCCGCTACCTGATGCCGGGCCTTCTGCTGGCGATCACCCTGATCCCGTTGATAAGACAGCTGCGGGTTCCGAAGCGCAGGGCGATGGTTGTCCTGGTCTTCCTGACCTTCGTCTATGCGGTGACCGTTCTTACGACCCCGAGGTGGTCGACGATGTATCTGGCCGGGGCAGTCTTCCTCACCTTCCTGATCGTCTGGGCGCCGGTGGGCCTGACCTGGCTGAGGACGAGGAAGATGATCGGCACGGCCGGCACGGTCGGAGCGCTGGCCGTCATCGCCCTGCTCGCCGCCGCCTGGGGCAGGGGGGAGGAAGTCGGTTACGCCGAGAAGCACTACACCCGCTCCACGCTCTTCTTACAGGAAGGCGGACCCCAGGAGTCCTATGACTTCGCCCGGGATCTGACCGACAAGCGGATCGCGCTCGCCGGCGCCGGCCAGCTGGTCTTCGGGCAGTACGGGTTCTACGGGATCGGGTTGAACAACCACGTCCAGTTCATCGGTGAAGAGGGCGATCGGGGCACCTATCGCCTGATCGGCAACTGCCGGAAGTTCATCCGGAAGGTCAACGAGGGCGACTACGACTACATCATCGTCACCGATTTCACCCAGGACGCTCCCGATGGCGAGTTCCGGTATCCGGTGAGGCAGTGGGTCGATTCAGATCCGGCGGTGACCGAGGTCGTAGCCGAGCCGGACATCACTCCCCAGCCGACCTACGTCTACCGGATCGACGGTCCGCTCGACCCGGCTACTTGCCCGGCCGGCAGCAGCAAGTGACGGTTCGGGACCGGCGGCACGAGAGGGTTTATCTTCGGTGTCCTGCCCCCGTAGCTCAGCTGGATAGAGCGCCGGCCT
>JBBAUQ010000030.1:0-13399 GCA_040398125.1 Solirubrobacterales bacterium
CCGAGCGTTCCCCGGAAGAGCGTCAGCAGGAGCGCGACTCCAGGCGAGCCACGCTTTCCAAGGCCCGACGCTCGCGCCGGGCGAAGGCCCGGGCAGAGAAGCCGGCAGGCAACGGCGGTACCCCGCCGGCCGAGCGGACCCGAACGGGACAGCCCAAGGAGCGCCAGGGCACGGTGGTCTCAGACAAGGCCGACAAGACCATCACGGTCCAGATCGACACAGCCCGTCGTCACCCCGTCTACGAGAAGATCGTCCGCCAGACCCACAAGATCCACGCCCACGACGAGCGCAACGAGGCCAGCGAGGGAGACGTCGTCCGGGTCATCGAGACCCGCAAGCTTTCCCGGACCAAGCACTGGCGACTGATCGAGATCGTCGAGAAGGCCAGGTAACCGAAGATGATTCAGCAGGAATCCAGGCTTTCCGTTGCCGACAACTCCGGCGCAAGGGAGTTGCTCTGCATCCGGGTGAAGGGCGGCTCACACCGTCGTTACGGCTCGATCGGAGACGTGATCACCGCGACCGTCAAGTCGGCCAGTCCCCAGGGCAACGTCCGCAAGGGCGAAGTGGTCCAGGCGGTCATCGTCAGGACCAAGAAGGAGCTCGGTCGCAGCGACGGCACCTACATCGCCTTCGATGAGAACGCCGCAGTGTTGATCGATGAGCAGAACAATCCGCGCGGCACCCGGATCTTCGGGCCGGTCGCGCGCGAGTTGCGGGATCGCGACTTCATGAAGATCATCTCGCTGGCCCCGGAGGTCCTCTGAAATGGGAATGAAGATCCGGACAGGTGACAAGGTCGAGGTTATTGCCGGGAAGGACGCCGGGAAGCAGGGCGTGGTCTCCAGTGCCGAGCCCAAGCGGCAGGTCGTCTTCGTCGAGGGCATCAACATGATCAAGCGCCACCAGCGCGCCGTTCCGTCTCCTTCGGGCCAGGGGCCGGGCAAGGAAGGCGGAATAATCGAGATGGAGGGTCCGATCCACGTCTCCAACGTGATGCTGATCGATCCCTCTGACGAAAAGCCGACCAGGGTCGGCTACAGGACCACCGAGGACGGCAAGCGCCAGCGGTACTCGAAGCGGACCGGAGAGGCGATCTAGATGGAAGCCGCGACCCAGACCGCAGCCCCGCCGCCGAGGCTCAGGGACACCTATCGGCAGGAAGTCCTGCCGAAGCTGATGGAGAAGTTCGACTACGGCAACACGATGGCTGCCCCGCGCCTGGTCAAGGTCACCTTGAACATGGGGCTCTCGTCCAGCGGTGACGCAAAGAGTCGGGAGAAGGCGGCCGAGGAGCTGGCCCTGATCTCGGGACAGCAGCCGAACGTACGGCTCGCCCGAAAGTCGATCGCCTCCTTCAAGGTTCGCGAGGGGATGCCGGTCGGCCTCTCGGTGACCCTGCGTGGTGCCCGGATGTGGGAGTTCCTCGACCGGCTGTTCTCGATTTCGATCCCCCGGGTGCGTGACTTCCGTGGCCTCAAGGCGACCTCATTCGACGGCCGGGGCAATTACTCGATGGGCATTCGCGAGCAGCTGATCTTCCCCGAGATCGATTACGACTCGATCGACGAGACCCGGGGCCTGGACATAACGATCACGACCACGGCCGAGACCGACGTGGAAGCCTTCGAACTGCTGCTCGCCCTCGGCATGCCCTTCGCCGAAGAGGGCCGGCCCGGTGCCGAGCCCGAGGAGGAGCCGGCCGAGGAGCCGGAGGAAGCCCCGGTGGTAGCTGAGGAAACGGCAGTCGAATCAGCCCCTTCGGAGGGCGAGGAGGCCGAGGCCGAAGAGCAGGATGAGCCGGAGGCAGAGGAAGGCGCGCCGGAGAAACAGCCCGAGCCGGACGCCGAAGAGTCCGGTGAGGAGTCGGGCGAGCCGGATGAGCAGGGAACTGAAGACAGTCAGGAAGACCAGGAAGACGACCAGGAGGCTTAGGTCACTAAATGGCCAAGACATCACAGAAAGTAAGGCAGCAGCGAACCCCGAAGTACAAGACCCGGTCCTACAACCGGTGTCGCCGGTGTGGCAGGCCACGGGCCTACTACCGAAAGTTCGGCCTCTGCCGGATCTGCCTGCGTAATGCGGCACACGAGGGCTACATCCCCGGGATGACCAAGTCGAGCTGGTAGGGGACTGACGATGCTGACCGATCCGATCGCTGATTACCTGACCCGTCTTCGCAACGGCCTCAACTCGGGACTGACCTCGGTCGACGTCCCGAGCTCGCGCCTGAAGATGGAGATCTCCCGCATCCTGACCGAGCAGGGATACATCGAGGGTTACGACAAAGAGCCGGCCGAGGTCGGCGAGAAGATCACGGTCAGGCTCAAGTACACCGACGACCGCCGGCCGGTGATCACCGGCCTGGAGCGGGTCTCGCGCCCGGGACGTCGGCGGTACGTGGACTGCGCCTCGGTTCCCCGGGTCCAGGGTGGCACCGGCACCGCGATCGTCACGACCTCGCGAGGGGTCATGACCGGACATGAGGCAAAGAAGCAGGGCGTCGGAGGGGAGGTCCTCGCCTACGTCTGGTAGGCAGGAACAGAAGATGAGCAGGATAGGCAACAAACCGATTCAGATTCCCGAAGGCGTCGAGGTCGTGGTCGACTCAGACGAGGTCAAGGTCAAGGGCCCCAAGGGCGAGCTGTCCCAGACGATCCATCGCGACATGGAGGTATCGGTGGATGACGGTGTGCTGACCGTCAGCCGGCCGACCAACCGCGGCCCCCACCGGGCCCTGCATGGGTTGACCCGGAGCCTCATCGCCAACATGGTCACCGGGGTGACCGATGGCTACGAGAAGTTTCTCGAGATCCAGGGCGTCGGCTACCGGGCCCAGGCCAAGGGCAAGGGACTGGAGCTGAGTCTGGGCTTTTCCCACCCGGTCACGGTCGAGCCGGTCGAAGGGATCGAGTTCGAGGTGCCGCAACCGACCGAGGTCGTGGTCAGGGGCATCGACAAGCAGAAGGTCGGCCAGGTCGCAGCGAACATTCGTGAAAACCGGCCTCCCGAGCCGTACAAGGGCAAGGGAATCCGGTATCGCGACGAGCGCGTCGCGCGGAAGGTCGGTAAGAGGGTATGACGGTCGTAACCAATCGCGAGCGCCGTTTGAGACGACGGCACCGGGTCCGGGCGAAGGTTTCGGGCACTGCCGAGCGGCCCCGACTCTCGGTCTACCGTTCCAATCGCGGGATCTTTGCCCAGCTGGTCGACGACGTCGATGGCCGGACCCTCGCAGCGGCCAACTGGACCGAACCCGAGCTGAGGGACCTGGGCCGCATGGAACAGGCCCGCAAGGCGGGAGAGCTCCTTGCCAGCCGGGCCAAGGAGGCCGGGATCGAGGCCTGTGTGTTCGACCGCGGTGGCTACCAGTACCACGGCCGGGTCAAGGCCCTGGCCGAAGGTGCCCGGGAGGGTGGCCTGGAGTTCTGAGCGACTCCGCTACGGTGATCGACGAGAAGAGATGAAGAGCGCAGATACGGCACATATAGAGACGATCGACCCCAAGGACGTCGGCGGTGAACTCCAGGAGCGGGTGATCGAGATCAACCGGGTGGCCAAGGTGGTCAAGGGCGGTCGCAGATTCTCCTTCACGGCGCTCGTCGCGGTCGGCGACGAGGACTCGATCGTGGGTATCGGCTACGGCAAGGCCCGCGAGGTCCCGTTGGCCATCCAGAAGGCAGTCGAGAACGCCCGCAAGAACCTGATCCAGATTCCGAAGTACGGCGACACGATCACCCACAAGATCATCGGCCGTTACGGGGCCGGTCACGTCGTCCTCAGGCCGGCGAGTCCCGGTACCGGGGTGATCGCCGGTGGCGGGGTGCGAGCGGTGCTCGAGCTCGGTGGTGTGAGGGACGTACTGACCAAGAGCGTCGGTACCCAGAACCCGATCAATCTGGTCAAGGCGACGATGGACGGGATCATGCGCCTGCGTCGTCCCGAGGACGTCGCCGCCCTGCGCGGCCTGACGATTTCCGAGGTACTCGGCATACCGCCGAAGTCCGAGCGTGAGGAAGGGGCCGACGGCGGCGGGGCAGAGGATGCCGAGAGCGCAGCGGCCGTCGAGGAGGCAGCCGACGCAGCTGCCGCAGCTGTGACCGGGGAGAGCCCGGCCGAGGCCCCGGCCGACCTGCAGCGGCTAGAGGCGAAGGCCGACGAGGAGATTCATGCCAACCAGGGTGTGGTCGGCGATGATCCTTCGACGATCGCCCCCTCCGAGGTGGAGGCCGAAGTCATGGCCGAGGAACAGCTTGCCGAGGGACAGGTCGAGGAGGCCGAGATGGTCCAGGAGTCCGAGGAGCAGGCAGCTGCCGAGGAAACCAGGGAGGAACCCTGATGGCGAAGGTCAAGGTCAGGCAGAAGCGCTCGGCGATCAGGACCAACCCCCATCAGAGGGGAACCCTGAAGGCCCTCGGGCTGCACAAGACCGGGGACTCGGTCGAGCGTGAGGACAGCCCCCAACTGCGCGGTCAGCTCGATGTGGTCAGCCATCTGGTCGAGGTGGAGGATTCCTGATGGCCGGTGGTGACGACAGCCGCGCCGAGGAGATCGGACTGCACAACCTGAGGCCGAAACCCGGGTCGAGGCGTCCGCGCAAGCGGATCGGTCGTGGCCAGGGCTCCGGTACCGGCAAGACCTCCGGCAGGGGCCAGAAGGGTCAGGGATCGCGCTCTGGCAGCAAGCGCAATCCGGCTCGCGAGGGTGGCCAGAACCCGATCCAGCGACGGATGCGCAAGCTCCGCGGTCCGCACATGAAGAAGTCGATGCCATTCGAGAACTTCCGCACCGCCACCCAACCGGTCAACCTCTCCGATCTCGAGTCGAGGTTCGATTCAGGTGCAGAGGTCGACCCCGACAGCCTGCGGTCGGTAGGCCTGGCGACCCGCAAGGACCCGGTCAAGATCCTGGCCCGGGGAGAGCTTTCGAAATCCCTCAAGGTGAAGGCCCACGGCTTCAGCAAGGCTGCCCGGGAAAAGATCGAGGCTGCCGGCGGTACCTGTGAGGTGATCGACGACAAGTGATCGCAACCGTCGCCAAGGCGTTCTCGGTTCCGGACATCCGGAAGAAGCTGCTGTTCGTCGCCTTCATCCTGGCGCTCTACCGGCTCGGTGCCTACATCCCGGTGCCGGGCGTGAACATCGATGCGATCAAGGAGATCGAGGGTAGCCTGACCGGCTCGGACATCCTCGGCTTCCTCAACCTCTTCTCGGGCGGAAGCCTTTCCCGCCTGTCCCTCTTCTCACTGGGCATCATGCCCTACATCACGGCTTCGATCATCCTGCAGCTGATGACCGTGGTGCTGCCTTCGATCGAGCGTCTCCAGAAGGAGGGCGAGGTCGGCCAGCAGAAGATCACCCAGTACACCCGCTACCTGACGGTCGGCCTTGCGGCGATGCAGTCCTTCGCCTACGTCTTCCTCTTCAACTCGCTCTCCACAGGGGGCGAGAGCGTCATCAAGAGCCTCTCCCTGCCGAATGTGTTCCTGATAACGGTCTCGCTCACCTCGGCGACGATCCTGCTGATGTGGATGGGTGAGTTGATCACCCAGCGAGGGGTCGGCAACGGCATCTCCCTGCTGATCTTCGCCTCGATCGTGGCCGGTGTGCTGCCCGGCTTCCAGACCTGGTGGAACAGTCCCGACCAGGTCTTCCAGGTCCTCTTGCCCTTCATCATCCTCGGGGTGATCGTGGCGATCGTCTTCGTCCAGGAAGGCCAGCGCCGGATCCCTGTCCAGTACGCCAAACGGGTGGTCGGCCGCAAGATGACCTCGGGCGGCTCGACCTATCTGCCGCTCAGGGTGAACATGGCCGGGGTGATCCCGGTGATCTTCGCTGCCTCGATCATGGCCCTGCCGCCGACCGTCGGGCAGCTGATCAACACCCCGATTGCCCTCGACGTGGCCGCCTTCTTCAATCCCGACCAGTGGGCCTATGTGGTCGGCGAGGTCTTCTTCATCATCATCTTCACCTACTTCTACACGGCGGTCACCTTCAACCCGATCGACCAGGCCGACAACTTGAAGAAGTACGGCGGCTTCATTCCCGGGGTCAGACCGGGCCGTCCAACCGCCGAATACCTGGACAGGGTCCTGTCCAGACTGACCTTCCCCGGGGCCCTCTACCTCGGTGCCGTGGCCGCCTTCCCGACGATCCTGTTCAGCCAGGTGGGCGGGTCATTCTTCTTTGCCGGAACCTCGATCCTGATCGTCGTCGGGGTCGCCCTGGACTTCGTCAAACAGCTCGAGGCCCAGTTGATGATGCGAAACTACGAGGGCTTTCTCAAGTAGAGCCCGGGCATGTCCGACCTCAATCTCATCCTCCTCGGCCCACCTGGGAGCGGCAAGGGCACCCAGGGCGAAAGGCTCCAGGAGGACCTCGAACTGCCGTACTACGCGACCGGCGACATGCTCCGCAAGGCCGTCCGGGAAGAGACGGAGATCGGCCTGAAGGCCCAGGAGTACATGGACCGTGGTGACTTGGTCCCGGACGAGATCATCATCGGGGTGATCGCCGACCGGCTGGGCAGCGGCGAGGCCGACCACGGCTTCATCCTCGACGGCTTCCCCCGGACCCTGCCCCAGGCAGAGGCCCTGGACCGGAAGCTGGACGAGATCGCCAGGCAGCTGACCGCGGTCATCCTGATCGACGTGCCCGACGAGGAGATCGTGCGCAGGCTCTCGGGACGGCGGGTATCGAGCGACGAGGGGCACGTGTACCACGTCGAATTCAATCCCCCCAAGGTCGAGGGGGTCTGCGACATCGACGGCTCCGAGTTGATCGTCCGTGAGGACGACCGGCCCGAGGTGGTCAGGAATCGTCTCGAGCAGTACCACGAGAAGACGGCACCCTTGGTCGATTTCTATGCAGGCGAGGGGCTGCTCAACCGGATCGATGGCTCCCGTCCTCCGGACGAAGTCGGCGAGTCCATCCGGGCCCTCGTCTCGACGCTCAGCCTGGAAGAAGGAACCTGAGCCGGGCACCGGTTGGTTCTGCTGGATGATCGTCCGCAAGACGGAGGAGCAGATCGAGAGCATGGCGCGCGCCGGCGAGCTGCACGCCCGGTGCCTGAAGATGGTCGCCTCCAAGATCCGACCCGGGGTGACTACGGCCGAGCTGGACGAGGCAGCCGAACGGTTCATCGTCTCCCAGGGTGGTACCCCGACGTTCAAGGGCTATCGCGGCTTCCCGGCATCGATCTGCGCTTCCCCGAACTCCCTGGTCGTTCACGGGATCCCGGGCCCCCAGGTGCTCGAACGCGGTGACATCATCTCGATCGATCTCGGGGTGACCCTGGATGGCTGGATCGCCGACGGGGCCGGCACCTTCCCGGTCGGGGAAACAGCGGAGGAAACGATGGCCCTCCTGGAGGGGACCCACGAGGCGCTCCGAAAGGCCGCCGCGAAGATGGTCCCCGGCAACCGGGTGAGCGACATCTCCAACGCAGTCCAGACCGAGGTCGAGGCTGCCGGGTTCTCGGTGATCCGGTCCCTGGTCGGTCACGGAATCGGCCAGGCAATGCACGAGGAGCCACAGATCCCCAACTATGGCCCGCCCGGCCGTGGCCCCGAGATTGAGGAGGGGATGGTTTTTGCCATCGAGCCAATGGTCAATGCCGGCGGACCGGGTGTCTACATGGATTCAGACGGGTGGTCGGTCTTTTCCGAGGATGGCTCGATGGCGGCCCACTTCGAATACACGGTCGCCGCCACTGCTGAGGGTCCGCGGATCCTCACGCCCTGGGATGTGGAGTGAGAAAGTGACCGCAGGTACTGCCCCGAGCCCCGAGCCGGCCCCAAAGTTCCTGCTATTGTTCGCGTTTGGCCTCAAAGGCCGGTTTTTGGCGCCCGGAGTCCGTCTACTGGGACTCGCGGGCCATCTCGCAGAAAGCAAGAAAACCCCAAAGGATTCGTGGGCGATGAAGGTCCGAGCCTCGGTAAAACCGATGTGTGAAAAGTGCAAGATCATCAGGCGTCGAGGCCGGGTCATGGTGATCTGCGAGAACCCGCGGCACAAGCAGAGGCAGGGCTAGGAAATGGCGAGGATCGAGGGAGTCAACCTCCCAACGAACAAGCGGGTCGTGGTCGGGCTCACCTACATCTTCGGGATCGGTCACTCGACCGCGGAAAAGCTGGTTGACCAGGCCGGGGTCGACCCAAACACCCAGGTCAAGGACCTGACCGAGGATGAAGTGATCAAGCTGCGCGAGGCGATCGAACAGCTCGATGTGGAGGGCGACCTCCGTCGGGAGCGCTCCCAGAACGTAAAGCGCCTCATGGAGGTCGGCTCATACCGGGGGCTGAGGCATCGTCGCGGACTCCCGGTTCGCGGCCAGCGGACCAAGACCAACGCGAGGGGCCGCAAGGGACCTCGCCGTATGTCGGTAACGGGCAAGAAGAAGCCGCCCCCGGGGAAGTAGGTCGGAACTTTGGCAGCCGAAAAACCAGCAAAGCCGAAGGGGCGTCGCAAGGCGAAGAAGAACGTCGCCGTCGGCCAGGCCCACATCAAGACTTCCTTCAACAACACGATCGTCACCCTGACCGATCTCGAGGGCAACGTGATCGCCTGGGAGTCGGCCGGCAGTGCCGGTTTCAAGGGTTCCCGCAAGTCGACCCCGTTCGCGGCCCAGGTGACGGCCGACGCAGCCGCCAAGAAGGGCATCGAGCAAGGCCTGCAGAAGGTCGAAGTCTTCGCCAAGGGCGCCGGCTCGGGCAAGGACACCGCCATCCGTTCCCTCGAGGCCGCCGGTCTCGAGGTGAGCAAGGTCAGGGACGTTACGCCCCACGCCCACAACGGGTGCCGGCCCCGCAAGCGCCGTCGGGTCTGACCCCGGCCGAGAACCGACAGACGAGTTTCTTTTTGATTTCCGTTCAATGACGACCAAGGACCAAATGAGCACTGACTTCCAGGTACCTAGAATCACCTCAGAGCAGATAGACGACGACAGAGGCGTCTTCACCATCGAACCGCTGGACAAGGGGTTCGGCTACACGTTCGGATCCAGCCTCCGCCGGGTCCTGCTGTCCTCACTCAGTGGGGCGGCGATCACCAGTGTGCGGATCGAGGGCATATCGCATGAGTTCTCGAGCATTGCCGGGGTCAAGGAGGACGTCACCGACATAGTCCTGAACCTCAAGGACCTCGTGATCAAGATGCATACCGATGCCGATTCGGTCGAGGCACCGCTGGTGGTTACCGGGCCCGGTGACGTCACGGCAGCCGATATCGACCTTCCGGCCGGGGTCGAGATCCTCAACCCCAAGGCTCCGATTGCGACGCTGGAGAAGAAGGTCAAGCTCGAGATCTACCTGACGATCGGCCGGGGACGCGGTTACCGGCCGGCCGAGGAGAACAAGGATGACGAGCAGCCGATCGGGGTTATCCCGATCGACTCGATCTTCTCGCCGGTCCGGCGGGTCTCCTACACGGTCGAGGCTGCCCGGGTGGGGCAGCGGACGGACTTCGACAAGCTGACCCTCGAGCTCGATACCGATGGCTCGATCGAGCCGCCGACGGCTCTCAGGGAAGCCTCTGAGATCCTGATCAAGACCCTGGCGATCTTCAGTGACCCGGAGCGGGTCGAGGAGTTGACCGCGCCCCAGCCCCTGGAGGCCGTGGTGACCGAGACGGCAGTGCTGGACGGCCCCGAGAACGAAATCCTGATCGACGAGCTCGAGCTGAGTGTCCGTTCCTACAACTGCCTGAAGCGGGCCGGGATCGAGACGATCGGGCAGCTGTTGACCCGGAGCGAAGGTGAGCTCGCCGTGATCCCGAACTTCGGCCAGAAGTCGATCGACGAGGTCAAGGAGACCCTCCAGGAACGGGGCTACGAGCTCCGCGCGGACTGATCGACTGGAGAACCCGGGCAGATGCGCCACGCCAAGAAGAGAAACAAGCTGGGTCGGAGCCCGTCCCACCGCAAGGCGCTGCTCAGCAACCTCTCCAAGGAGCTGATCGAGCACGAGCGGATCAAGACGAGCCAGGCCAAGGCAAAGGCGGCTCGCCCCGAGGTCGAAAAACTGATCACCCTGGCCAAGCGCGGAGATCTGCATGCCCGTCGCCAGGCCCTGGCCGCCCTGAGGCAGGACAAGTTCCTGGTCCACAAGCTGTTCGAGGAGATCGCTCCACGCTACGCCGAGCGCGAGGGTGGCTACACGAGGATCGTCAAGCTCGGTCCGCGCCGGTCGGACTCGACCGAGATGGTCTTCCTGGAACTGGTCTAGTCGGCGACCCGGCAGGCCGGTGACCTGGCGGCTGGACATCGAGTACAACGGGACACCCTTCAAGGGCTGGGCCCGCCAGGAGGACGAGCGGACCGTCCAGGGTGAGATCGAGGCCGCGATAGGCATCGCCCTCGGTACCGATCCGGTCACCTTGACGGTTGCCGGTCGCACCGATGCAGGAGTCCACGCGACCGGTCAGGTTGCCTCCTTCGAGTTTCCCGATCCCCTGCCGGATGACATCCTCCGCAGCCTCAACGGGTTGACCCCGCCCGAGATCGCGATCACCGCGGTCACCCGGGCACCGGACGGTTTCGACGCACGCCGTGATGCCGTCGCCCGCTCCTACCGCTACCTGGTGTCGACCGGTGGACCCGAGAGTCCGTTCACCAGGGGCCGTGCCTGGTGGGTCTTCCGGAAGCTCGACCGCGAACTGCTCGACCGCTCGGCCGCCCTGGTCGTGGGCGAACACGACTTCACCGCATTCACCCCGCCAGACACCTACCACCGACGGTTCAACCGGGAAATAGAGAGTGCCGAGTGGGTCGCACCGACTCCCGGGGCCACACCACCCGACCTCCCGTCCGGACCGGGCGCCCAACTGCTCGAGTTCAGGATCACCGGCGATTCCTTCATGAGGAACATGGTCCGGATACTGGTCGGGACCATGGTCGAAGTTGCCTCGGGCAAGCGGGAGCTGGAAGAGTTCGCCGGACTGCTCGAGGGCATGCCACGGGTCGAGGCCGGGGTCACGGCACCGGCCCACGGGCTTTACCTGACCGGGGTTCGCTACCGGGAACCGGCCGGTTCCTGACCTATCCTTTAGCGGTGAGGATCCTGCTGACAAACGATGATGGAATCGCCGCTCCGGGCCTGCAGGCCCTGCGTCGCGAGCTCCGCCAGATCGACGGGATCGAGGTCGAGGTGATCGCCCCGGACTCCAACCGGAGCGCCTCGGCCCGCAGCATCACGACCCGTTCACCGCTCTCGGTCGAGGAGGTCCGCTTCGACGACGGGGACGCCGGTTTCGCCACCGACGGAACTCCGGTCGACTGCGTTCGCTTTGCCGATGTCGGGCTGGTCGGGGACCGGCCCGACCTGATCGTCTCCGGCATCAACCACGGCCTCAACCTCGGTGATGACGTCACCTATTCCGGGACCGTCGCAGCCGCCTTCGAGGGAGTCGTCCTGGGCCTGCCGGCGATCGCGGTCTCGCAGCAGTCCAGCGGTCGGGAGATGGGCTATCAGCCGCAGCGTCACTACGACTTCGAGGTCGCTGCCCGGTTCACCGGGGCGACGGTTCGCGAGATCATCGAGCACCCCCTGCCGGATGGCACCTTGCTGAACATCAACGTGCCCGGCACCCGCCCCGAGGAAGTCGAGGTGACCCGGCTCGGAAAGCGGCTCTACCGGGATGAGCTACAGGCAGTCGAGAAGGACGAGGAAGACGGCCGGATGCACTACAGGATCTACGGCTACGAGCCCGGGCTGAACGACGAAGAGGGCACCGACATCGGGGCGATCGCCAGGGACCGGATTTCGGTTACCCCGCTCCACCTCGACCTGACCCACCACGGCGGAATCGACGGGCTCAGGCAGCGCGACTTCGAGCGCTTGCTCGGATTTGCCCGGGGGTAGGGTGGCCGAGCCGGTCGAGAAGCGGATCGCCGAGCTCCGGGAGGAGCTCAACCACCACATCTACCTCTACTACACGAAGGACAGCCCCGAAATCTCGGATGAGGAGTACGACGAGCTCTTCGCCGAGCTTCAGATGCTGGAGGCCGAGAACCCCGAGCTGATCAGCGGAGATTCACCGACTCAGCGGGTCGGGGCGCCCCCGACTGAGGGATTTGCCCCCGTCGAGCACGCCCTGCCGATGCTCTCCCTGGCCAATGCCCGGACCGCTGAGGAGCTGGTTGCCTGGGAGAAGCGGGTCGACCGCCAGCTCGAGCGGACGGGCATCGACCCGGGGAAGATCACCTGGGTGACCGAGCCGAAGATCGATGGCCTGGCGATCTCGCTCACCTATCGCGACGGCATGCTCGTCCAGGGCGCCACCCGCGGGGACGGACGGGTCGGGGAGGACGTGACCCGAAACATCGAGACGATCGCCTCCTTGCCGAAGGAGATCGACGGGGCGCCACCACTGATCGAGGTGAGGGGCGAGGTATACCTCCCCCTCGAGGCCTTCCAGGAACTCAACCGCGAGCGGATCGCGCGTGGCGAGGCGGCCTTCGCCAATCCGAGAAACGCAGCTGCCGGTTCGATCCGACAGCACGATCCGGCGATTGCCGCTGAGCGTCCGCTGGCTGTCTGGGCCTACGGAATCGGGGCACTGGAAGGACTGGCCTTCGACACCCACTACGAAGAGATCGAGTGGCTGACGGACCACGGCTTCCCGACCAACCCGGACACGGCCGTCCAGGATTCGATCGAGGAAGTGCTGGCCCGGTGTGAGTGGTGGCGCGACCGGCGCGAGGACCTCGACTACGAGATCGACGGCGTGGTGATCAAGGTCGACCGGCTGGACCTCTGGGAGGCCCTCGGGACCGCCGGGCGAGAGCCGCGGTGGTCGATCGCCTGGAAGTTCCCCCCGAGCACCGCGACGACGAAGCTGCGGGAGATCGATTGGAACGTCGGCCGCACCGGACACCTGGTCCCATGGGCACTGCTCGAGCCGGTGCGGGTAGGCGGGGTAACTGTCTCGACCGCGACGCTCCACAATGAGGAGGACCTGGCCCGCAAGGACGTCCGGGCCGGGGACGAAGTGATCGTCCTGCGCGCCGGTGACGTGATCCCGCAGGTGGTCTCGGCAGTCTCGGGCAAGCGGCCGAAGGGGTCCCGGCGGCCGAAGCCACCGAAGACCTGCCCGGCCTGTGGCACGAAAGTGGTCAAGCCCGAGGACTCCGTCTTCTCGATCTGCCCCAATCACAAGGGCTGCCCGGGCCAGGCTTTCCAGCACCTCAAACACTTCGTCCATCGCGGTGCGATGGACATCGAGGGCCTCGGCGAGAAACAGGTCCAGCGTTTCCTCGAAGAGGGCCTGATCACCGATGTTGCCGACATCTACGACCTCGATCGGGATCGGCTGGCCGAACTGAGCGGAATGGGTGAGACTTCGGCGGCGAATCTGGTGGCCGGGGTCGATCGCGCGCGGGAGGTCCCTTTCCCACGGGTGCT
>JBBAUQ010000031.1:0-259 GCA_040398125.1 Solirubrobacterales bacterium
GGAAGCGGACGATTGCCGAGGCGTCCTCGGCGAGCAGATCGGTGATCTTGCCCTTGCCTTCATCACCCCACTGGGTTCCGACTATTACCAATCCAGGCATAGCGAAATCAGTCTAGGGATCGACGCCGGAATCCCTCAGGATTCCGGAGGGCGAAACTCGACTCGCTTGTCGGTCCCGTAGAGCGGCAGGGGATCGCCGCATATCTCGACCAGACGGGAAACGATCCGGTCGCCGAGCTGCTCCTCAAGCTCGGTCTGG
>JBBAUQ010000031.1:269-4911 GCA_040398125.1 Solirubrobacterales bacterium
TTGGTCAGGTCCCCCTCGCCGTTCAGGGCATCGAGGGCGTAGAGCTGCTCGAGGACCCACTCGGTCCGCTTCTCGGTACCGAGGTCCTCGAGGTGGAGCAGGTCGACATCACAGAGGGTCTCGAAGAAGTCCGTGTAGGAATCGGCCTCGGCCGCCTGGTCATAGGTGGACCGGATCCGGGCCAGCAGTTTGGGCAGCGAGTAGATCGCGGCAGTCCGGCCGGATTTGAGGACTTCCTTGGAAACCAGCATCGCCAGGCTCGTCTTGCCGGTCCCGGTGTCACCCATCAGCCAGATCCCCCGGCCCTCGGCGATGTTCTCGTCGAGGGCGGCCACCCAGTCCTTCACGGCATTGACGATCACCGAATCGATCTCCGTGATCGGCGGACGGTCAAAGGAGACTCCGCGGTAGCGGGCCGGGATGACCGAGTTGACCCGAGAGCCCCGGGCCCGGCTGAGGCGCGGCTCGAGGCAGTCGCACTTGTAGGCGAGGTCGTCCTCCCCGAGGATCCAGCCGGAGCCGTCGCACTTGCCGAAGGGACAGGAACGACCGCGACCGTTGGTCGAGGCGGCCTCCATCAAAACGACTCGGTCGCCTGCTCGGCCCGCACGGCCGGCGCGCTGCCCTCACCGGTCGGGTGCTCGGGTGCCCGCTCGGCGAACTTCGGATAGTCAGGCAAGAAGGTCATGTTTACGGTGCCGACCGGACCGTTGCGGTGCTTGGCGAGGATGATCTCGGCGGTGCCGTCGCGCTCCTCGGGTTTGCGGTAGACGTCCTCGCGATAGAGGAAGCAGACGAGGTCGGCATCCTGCTCGATGTTCCCCGAGTCCCTCAGATCCGACAGGATCGGTCGCTTGTCTACCCGGGCCTCGTTGGCACGGGAGAGCTGGGAGAGGGCGATCACCGGGACGTCGAGCTCATTGGCGAGCAACTTGAGCCCGCGGCTTATCTGGCCGACCCGCTCGACCATGCTGGACCTGCTCTCGTCCATCCGCATCAGCTGGAGGTAGTCGACGATCACCAGGCCGAGGCCGCCGTTTTCCTGCTCGCGGATGTGTAGCCGGCGGGCCTTCGCCCGCAGGTCCAGCAGGCCGAGGTCCGAGGTGACATCTATCCAGAGCGGCGCCCGCTCCAGGGCGTTGCAGGCCGAGATCACCTTGTCCCAGTCACGCTGGGCGACCTTGCCCTTGCGGAGTCGGTCACCGTAGACCCGCGCTTCGGAGGCGATGAAGCGCTGGGCGAGTTCCATCTCGGACATCTCGAGGGAGAAGAAGGCCACCGGCCGGCCCTGTTTGACCGCGACGTGCTCGGCGACGTTGGCAACGAAGGCACTCTTGCCGACCGATGGCCGGGCCGCGATGATGATCAGGTTGGAGGGCTGGAAGCCGCCGGTCAGATCGTCCAGCCGGGGGAAGCCGGACGGCGTTCCGGTCATCTCGATCTCGCCCTTGGAGAGCTTCTCGAGCCGCTCGACCTCATCACCGAGGACTTCGTTCAGGCGGCGGAAGTCACTGGCCTGTTCCTTGTGGGCGACCTCGAAGAGCAGCTGCTCAGCCCGTTCGGAGAGCTCCCTACCGGTCCCCTCCCGCTCGCTGACCCAGCCGCTGATGGTGTGGCTGGACTCGAGCAGCCGACGGAGCAGGGCGTTCTCATGAACGATCTCGGCGTAGGTCCGTGCATTGCCCGGGGCCGGCACCTTCGCCGCCAGTTCCGAGATGTAGTTGGGGCCGCCGGCCTGCTCGGATAGGCCGGCCTCGGCGAGCGCCTCGCGGACGGTCAGCTCATCACAGGGGCGATCACCGGTGTAGAGATCGAGCATCACCTGGTAGATCGCCCGGTGGCGGTCCAGGTAGAAGTCATCTGGCTTGAGGCGGACTTCCTCGACGACCCGGTTGACTGCCGGTTCACTGACCAGCATCGCCCCGAGGACCGACTCCTCGGCCTCGATGTTGTGGGGTGGTCCCTGCGCGGCTATTTCTCTTCGGCGACGATCGTCTTGATCGCAGCCGTGCCGCCGCCCGGAACCTCGACCTCGATCATGTAGGTCCCCACCTGGTGGATCGGGGCGTCGAGGTGGATCTTGCGGCGGTCGACCTTGATGCCACGGGCATCACGGATCGCGTCGGCGATCTCCTTGGACGTAACCGATCCATAGAGCTTCCCGTCCTCACCGGCCCGGTGCTGAATGGTCAAAACGGTCTTGGAAAGAAGTGAGGCGACCTCGTCGGCCCGTTCCCGGGCCTGCTGCTCGCGCCGCTCGGCCTCTTCCTTGCGCTGGATGGCGGCTTCGAGCGCGCCAGGACTGGCCGGCTGGGCCAGACCCCTGGGCTCCAGGTAGTTACGCAGGTAGCCGTCGGAGACCTCGACGGCCGTACCGTTCTCGCCGAGACCCTCGACGTCCTTGAGCAGGATCGCCTGGGCCAACTCAGCGCCTCCCCACGTAAGGGAGGAGGGCAAGTTCACGGGCCCGCTTGACTGCCTCGGCCAGCTGGCGCTGGTGCTTGCGGGAGAGGCCGGTAACCCGGCGGGACTTGAGCTTGCCCCGGTCCGAGATGAACCGGCGAAGCAGGGTCAGGTCCTTGTAATCGATGTTCTCCACCGGGATCTGGGTGTACTTGCGCGGCCGCATGCGCTCGGCTGCACGCCTGCCCCTTCTCGGTCCCGATGCCTCTTTCGTCCGTGCCAAAGTTCTCTTTTCCTGATGCCTGGTTGTCTTAAACGCTTTTCCGGGCGCTCGGGCAATCCCTCAAAGGACCACCTGCCGGATCCGCCATCCTAACGGCTGCCGGGCAGCGCCGTGCCCGCCACCTGCCATAAGGCAGGGACGGACAGGGATCGATCTTGCCCGGTGTGACCTAGAAGGGGATGTCGTCATCGGCTCCGCCACCGGTCGGGGCGAAGTCGGCCGTATCGGCCGGTACGTCAGCTGCCGGTGCAAAGCCGCCACCGTTCTGGCCGCCGGGGGCCGAGCCGTCCCGGGATCCGAGGAACTGGACGGAGTCGGCCACTATCTCGACCGTCTGCCGCTTGCCCGAGCCGTCCTTGGCCTCCCACTCACGCCAGTCGAGACGGCCATCGACCGCCACCGGGCGCCCCTTGGAGAGGTAGTTGGAACAGTTCTCACCCTGGGCACCCCAGACGGTGACGTTGAAGTAGTTCGGCTTGTCGACCCACTGGCCGGACTCGTCCTTGCGCCTGCCGTTAACCGCTACCCGCAGCGTGCAGACGGCGGTACCGGACGGTGTGTGGCGAAGTTCGGGATCGGTGGTCAGGTTGCCCGTGATCGTGACCCTGTTGATGTTTTCAGCCATTGCGTGTTTGCTCCTTCTCGTTCTATTCGTCCATCGCAGCGGTCAGATATTCGGTCTGCCGTGACAGTCCTTCTCTGACATTCGACTTCTTTCTTCAGAGACTGAATTTAGCCGTGCCGCGCGACGGGTCTAGCAACCGGCAGCCGAAACTCGCCCCCGTCGGCGCAAAGTCCGGAGAAAAAGGCCGTTCCCTCGGGCTTCAATCGCGAGAGCGCCGGCCGCGACGCTCTTCATCGTCACCGGTCGGCATCATGACCACCGGGGTCTCTGGCGGGGCCGGGAGTACCGGCGCGTCGGGGTCCACCTGGAACACCCGGAACCGGACGACCCCGTCAGTGATCTTCAGGTCGTGGTCGAGCTTGTCGAGGGCGCTCGAGCCGGCCTCGAAACGAAACCAGCGGTAGTCCGACTCGGCCTTGTGGTTGATCTCGTAGGCCATCTCGCGGATGCCCCACTTCTCCTCGTTGAGGATCGAGCCGTCGGCCGAGATGACCGACTTGGCCTGCTCGGCCAGGCGGTCACGTTCGGACTCCTCGACCTGGGGGTCGAGCATAAGGACCATCTCGTATTGGCGCGCTTGCTCTGACAAAACCGGTGGACGACTATAACGGGACGAGGGGGGCGAGACCGGTCCCACCCGGCCTGAAACGGGGGTGAAAGGCCTTCGGGTAGACGGAGGAAGGGCCCTCAGGGTCGCCGCCGGGGTGGGCCTGGCGGCCCTGGCCGTCTCAGTGCTGCCGGGCCTTCTGGCCGGACCCGAGACCCCGCCCCTGCCCCCGGACGTCGGGTTCAGACCGAGTGAACGCCAGATCGCATCGGGATCGCTTGCTACCGGCCAGATCGACCCGGGGAAAGGGGCGGGTCCTCGGCCGGACAGGCCAACGCCCGTACCGGGCCGGGCCGGCCGGAGGACGAAACCGAAAGCGACGGGGGCCGGTGAGCGCAGGAGACGGGCCGGCCGGAAGCGTTCTGAGGGCCGTGAGACCGGGCGGCAGAAGACACCGCCGCAGCCGATCGGCCCGACCTCCAGCCCCGGGCCTTCCCCCGCACCCGCTCCTCCTCCGGTGGCCGCCCCGGTGCCGGCAAGGCCAGCTCCCCCGGCCCCGACCGACGGCTCGGAGGAGTTTGCCCCGCGGAGTCAGTCGAGGTTGCGGACGAAGTGACGTATCCGGCCGGTGGCCCGGGAGCGGAACGGGTAGTAGAGCTCTGAGGCGTGCCCCCGGTTGGGAACCACGTAGATCCGTCCGCGGTCAAAACGGCGGGTCACCTGGCGGCCCTCGGCGACCGAGGTGATCGCGTCGAACTCACCGGCAATCACCAGGGTATCGAGA
>JBBAUQ010000031.1:4921-13380 GCA_040398125.1 Solirubrobacterales bacterium
AGGCATCTCTACACCGGGCGGTATCGGCGGCTCCATCAAGGGGGTCGGCCCTGGCCATGGCAGGCAGGAACCGATCCCGCTGGCGGTGCTCCTCATCCAGGTGTCCTTGGAAAGGGGGGCGAAGAGGTCATCGGGACGGAAGGAATCGATGTTCGCCTGGAACTCGGTGCGCCTTTGCTCGAGCGGGCTGGATCGATCCCAGGCGACCGGGTAGTCATTGCAGACGACCGCCGAGAACATCCCGCCCGAGAAGTAACGGGGGCTGCCGAGGCCCGGCGGTCCGGGATCGGTCAGGTCACGTAGCGGACCGGGCCGGCCGCTCAGGTAGGCCGAGACGGCCGAGTTCAGGTTGCGGTAGGCGTTGGGGGCGTAGCTCGAGGCCGAGAGCATCGTGTAATCGAGGATCCACTTGGTGAAACCGGAGCCGGTGCCGGCCTTCCTCAAGGCTCGCTTGAAGCGACCGAGGGCATCACCGCTGCAGCCGGTGAAACGGCGACAGGACAGACGGATGGCCCGCTGGGCAGCCGGGTAGAGGGTGCGCCAATAAGGGTCATCCCCGAGGTAGGCCGAGGAGAGGATCAGGCCCTTCAGCCCCTCCCCGTAGCGGGCTGCGTAGGACTGGCCAAGGTAGGTCCCATAGGAATCCCCGTAGAGGATCATCCGGTCCTTCCGGATCCCGAGGGCCTGGCGGACTGCCTCGAGATCGGCCGCCGACTCGGCGGTGGTGAAGCCCTGGTAACGGGGGCCGAGCTTGGCTGCGCAGGCCCGCAGGGCCCTGAACGGCTTGGCCCTGCCGCGCTGGATCAGCTTGCAGTTGACCGGACTCGACAGGCCGGTGCCGCGCTGGTCGAGGACGAGCAGCTCATGGCGACGCAGGAAGGGCGCGAAGACGGCGGCGGTCGGCTTGGTCGAGTCAGCATTGGTGGCTGCGTAACCCGGTCCGCCCTCAATGAAGACGATCTTGCCGAGCGAGGGCCGACTCTGGTCACCGCGTGGCCGGAGGGCGAAGCCGATCTTCTGGGAACCGAGCTCGGGGGCACCGCGGACAGCCGGCACCTCGATCTTGCCGCAGAGAAAGAGCCGGTTCACCCCGATGTCGCACTTCGAAAGAACGGGCTTGGCGGCAACCGTGCCGGCCAGAGCGAGGATCAGGCCGAGCCCGACCGAGGCAGCCAGAGCGGCAAGGACGGGCCGCTTCATCTGGAGCCGGCGGCCTCGGTAGTCCTGTCCTGGGCCACCTTCTCGACATCGGCGACCTGCTCATCGATCCAGTCGGCCGGGGTACGGGAGATGATTTCGGCCTTCATCGCCTCGGCCCGGCGGCGTCGCTCGGCCGGCTCCATGGTGAGTGCCTCGTAGATCGCATCAGCCTGCTCCTGGATGTCGAAGGGGTTGACCGTCAGGGCGTAATCGCCTAGCTCCTCGTGGGAGCCGGTGTTCTCAGAAAGCATCACTACCCCGTCGTGGAGGTTGACCACGGGGGCCTCTTTGGCGACCAGATTCATCCCGTCGAAGATCGAGTTGACCATCAGCAGGTCGTACTGGCGGTAACGGGCGACGGCCTCGGGAAAGTCCTCATAGACCCGCAGGTCGATCGGCATCCAGTCGGTGGTTCCGTGGCGGTGGTTGACGACGGCGACCAGGGCCTCGATCTTCTCGAGGTACTCGGCGTACTCGGGTACGTCTTCACGCGAGGGCTGCAGGTGAGCAACGAAGGTGACTTTCTCGCGGAACTCGGGATGCTGGGAAAGGAAGGTGTCGAACGCAGTGAAACCGCGCAGGATGTTCTTGGAGAGGTCTGCCCGGTCCACTCTGAGGATCAGGTTCTCCCGGCGACGGGCAACTATCTCCTTCTCGGCCTCGGCCACGGCCTCGGACTCGACCGCCCGGGTGAGGCGGTCGACGTTGATCGAGAGCGGGTAGGAGCGGACGATCGTCCGGCCGGCCGGGTGCTCGACCGAGAGGTCCTCGTAGTCGACCTCCAGGCCCATCAGCTGCTCACAACAGCTGAGGAAATTGATGCAGTAGGAGCGGGTGTGGAAGCCGATGATGTCGTTGGCCAGGAGGCCCTCGAAGATGGCCTCGCGGATCGCGGTCGGCAGGATCCGCCAGCTGTCCGGCTGACTCCAGGGAATGTGGACGAACTGCTGGAGGACGGCGTCTGGCCGGGCCTCGCGGATCAGCTTCGGCGCGGTGTAGAGGTGGTAGTCGTGGAGCATCACCACCGGCCTCTCGCGACCCTCGATCTGGGCGATCACGGCTTCGGCGATGTCACGGTTGACGACCTGGTACCCCTCGGTCCATGCGTCGAGCTCCTGTTGCCTGATGTCCGGGGCATTGGAGAGATCCCAGAGGTAGTGCTGGATAAACCAGAGAATCGGGTTGGCGATCTCGTTGTAGAAGCGGTCGAAGGCGATCGGATCACTCTCGACCAGGACAACCTGGTACTCGATGCCCTCGATCTCGATCTCGATCGGCTGCCCGGCCTTCTCCCGGGCAACTACGGCGTCCTCCGCGGTCATCGCCGAAGCGATCCAGAGGGCGTCGCGTTCGGCCACCAGGCCAGAGAGGGCCGTAACGAGGCCTCCACCACCGCGGGAGAGGGTCCTTTCCCCTCGCTCATCCAGCTCGAACATCGCCGGTCCGCGGTTCGAGACGATTACCAGCTGATCTTCGATCGCCCCCTTACTCACGGAAACGAGTCTAGACGGCCGGTGGAAGGTTCCGGCTAGCCCTGACCGATTGCAGTCGGACGCTCGCCGAGGGTGACCTCGACCGTGATCGGCTTGCCGTTCCTGAGGATCTTCAGCTCTACCTGTTCACCGGGTTCGAGCCTGGAGATGATCCGGCCGAGATCCTCGGCCCGCTCGACCTTCTCGCCATCGGCCTCGAGTACGACATCACCGCCGACCTCGAACTGTGTGCCCTGGAACCTCAGGCTGCGAGTGGATCCCTTGATCCCGGCCTTGGCGGCCGGACCGTCCGGGACCACCTCGGCCACTATCGCCCCCCGCTCGGCGTCGAGTCCGAGCTTGTCGGCCAGCTGGGGATAGAGCGGTTGGGTGCTGACCCCGAGGAAGGCGTAGGAAACGTCACCGTCCTCACGAAGCTGCTCGACCGAGGTCTTGACGGTGTTGGAGGGCACCCCGAAACCGACTCCGTCACTGGAGCCGGACTGGCTGCGCATCTGCTGGCTGACCGCGATCACCTGACCCTGGCTGTTGATCATCGGCCCGCCGGAGTTGCCCGGGTTGATCGAGGCGTCGGTCTGGATCGCACCGTCGATCTGGAAATCGGTCAGCGACATCACGGACTGGTCGGTCTGGGAGACGACCCCGGTCGAGAGCGAGTAGTCGGAGCCGAAGGGACTGCCGCTCACGGCGATCGGCTCACCGATCACGACCTCGTCACTGTTGCCGAGATCGATCGGGACGAGGTCTGCCTCGTCGGGGTTGACCGAGAGCAGGGCAACGTCTGAGAACGGGTCCAGTCCGACGATCTCGGCCCGGACGATGCCCTCGTCCTGGAATCCGACGTAGACCTCGCTGGCCGGGGTCCGGGCCTCCCCCTCCCCGTCGGAGACGACGTGGGCGTTGGTGACGATCTCGCCGTCCTCACTGATCACAAAGCCCGAACCGCCGGCGGCACCCGGGCTGAAGGGGTCGGAGTTCTCGCCGAACACCGAGCTGATCTCCACCACGCCGTCCGAGGTCTCGGCGTAGATCCGGGCCGGGTTGAAGACCTTTCCGTCCTCATCGACGGTCACCGCCGGGACGTTCGGCCGCGATCCTTCCTGGTCACCAGAGGTATTCACCTCAATCCCACAGCCGGACGCCACCAGGCCGGTCAGGGCGAGGGCCGCCACCGGGAGCCAGAAGCGGGCAGCCCGTGCGGACAGGAGATCTCTTGCCTTGGGAAGCACGGTCTCGGAGAATACGGAATGGGACCGCCGGGCCGACTCAGAAGCGGTGTTCGAATCCTCCCGGGTAACCCTCTCCACCACCGATCGCATAGGGCCTGCCCTCTAGCAGCAGCTCGACTCCGCTGCCCTCGACCACGGTCCCGACAACGGTAAGGCCGAGTCCGACCCGATCGGCCAGCTCGCCCAGCTGGTCACCGGATGAAGGCGGAAAGGTCAGGGCGAGTTCGTAATCCTCACCCCCGGCCAGGGCAAAGTCGAGGCCGCTGGCGCCGAACCTCTCGGCCACCTGGTCAACTCCCTCCTGGACCGGAACCTGGCCGACGTCCAGCTCGAGCCCGACCCCGGAGAGGGCCGCGATGTGGCCGAGGTCGGCCACCAGGCCATCGGAGACATCGATCAAGGCGGTGACCCCGGCTTCACAGAGCCCTTCCGAGAAGGCCAGTCTCGGCTCGGGATGAAAGAGACGCTCGATGAGGGCCCGCTCGGACCCACCCGATTGCCCGGCATCGTCCTCGCCGACCAGGGACAGGCCGGCCCTGGCCCCACCCAGCTCCCCCGTGACCGCGACCAGGTCCCCTGCCGAGGCCCCGGAGCGGAGCACTGCCCCGGCCCGGGCCGGTAACTCGCCAATGGCAGTCACGGCGAGGAAGAGAACCGGGGAGCCGACCGTGTCGCCCCCGGCGACGGCCACCCCGAGATGCTCGGTGACGGCCTCGGTGCCATCGATCAGGCCCTCGAGCAGGGCCTCACCTACCCCGGCCGGGATGCCTAGGCTGAGGTAGACCTCGACCGGGTCTGCCGCCATCGCGGCCAGGTCGGAGACCGCGGCGGCGATCGATTTCCAGGCGATCGCCGGGGCCGGCCAGGTGCTGCTGTCGAAGTGGACGCCATCGACGGCGGCATCGACCGAGACGACCCTGGTCGAGCTCCCCTCGATGACGGCAGCGTCATCACCGATCCCGACAGGCAGTGGTGTGCCGCCACCGAGGCGGCGCTGAAGACGCTCGATCAGTTCGAATTCCCCGAGATCCCGGTTCATTGCGTTCTGACACTATGGCCTCTCCGATGAGCGCGGAGGAGCACAAAGCCGTTCACCCCGACAGCCCTGGCCTGCTCCACCGGATCGGCAGCTTCGCCGCGTCGGTCGGCAGGCAGGGACCGAAGCGTCGCTGGCTCCGCCTGACGCTCGAAGGTGGCCTGGCCGTACTGATCTTCGGCTTCTTGGTGGTGACCGTGGTCTCGCAGTGGTCCGAGATCCGGAAGGAGGGGATCGAGTTCGACCTGTTCTGGGTGCTCCCGGGCATGATCGCGATCGGTCTTTATTACCTGGGCGGCGCGGCGCTCTGGGGAAGGATCCTCGGCCTGCTCGGCAACCAGGTGACTCCCGGCGAGACCCAGCGGATCTGGGCCGTTCCCCTGCTGGTCCGGTACATCCCGGGTTCGGTGCTCTTCCTGCTCGCCCGGATCCTGATGGCAGAACGGGTCGGCGTCCCCCGCCGGGTGACGACTGCCGGCATCGTCTACGAGCAGGCGGTGTCGGTCTCTGCCGCCCTGACGCTCTCCATCTATTTCCTGATCGCCCACCCCGACCTGGGAGACGTCTGGATCCGCTGGGCGACCCTGGCCGTGGTCCCGGTCCTGATCATCCTGCTGCACCCCCGGATCTTCGGGCCGGTGAGCACGAAGATCCTCGAGGCACTCGGCCGGGAACCCCTGCCGCAGACGATCGGCTTTCCCCAGGTACTGGCCCTCTACGGGGCCTACGTGCTGCTCTGGGGTGTGATGGGCCTCGGGGTCTTCATGGTGGCCAAGTCGGTCCACTTCCTGAGCCTCGGTGACCTGCCCTACGTGGCCGCCTCACAGACGATCGGCTTCCTGGCGGCAGTTGTATCGGCCGTCGTCCCGGCCGGCCTCGGGGTGAGGGACACGGCCTTTGCCTGGGCGGTCCAAACGACCCTGCCGAGTGGCAGCTTCGCCGTCGCGGCAGCCCTGGCGATCGCCGTCAGGGCAGCCCAGACGGTGACCGAGCTGATCTACGTCGGTGCGGTCGCGACCGCGACCCGGAAAGAGCCCGAGACGATGCCCGGGGAAACTGCCTAACCGGGGGCGATCCCACCGCCGGTCCCGCCGCCGGTAGAGCCGCCACCCGTGGATCCGCCACCCCCGGTGCTGCCACCGGTCCCGCCGGAATCGGGTTCCGGTGCGTTCGGATCAGCGGTGTCCTCGTCCGTGGCGTCGGGATCGGTCGATTCCTCGGCGTCATACTCGCTCGCGGTGTCGGCCGAGACGGTGTAGTCACCGGCGAAGGTGCCCCAGGAAACGGGCTCGGTCGGCAGGGGCGTTGCCTCACAGGGCACCGCGGCGTTGGCGTAGAAACTGCCCCAGATCTGGGCCGGGAAGGTACCGCCGGCCACTGAGACACCCCGGACCGAGGACATCGAGATCTGGTTGGACTCGGGATATCCGACCCAGGTCGCGGTCGAGAGGTTGGGCTGGTACCCAGCGAACCAGGCGTCGGTGAAATTGTCGGTGGTGCCGGTCTTCCCGGCCTGGCCCGAACAGCCGGTGTAGGCCGCAACTCCGGTTCCGCCAGTGATGTTCGCGTTGAGGATCTTGGTCACCTCATACGCAGCGCCGTCGCTCATCACCCGGACCGGCTTCGACCTCTCCGGTCGGTCGGTCTCGCCGTCGGGGAAGATGACCTTCCTGATCGCCACCGGGTCCCGGTGGATCCCGCCGGCGGCCAGCGTGCCGTAGGCCGAGGCCATCTCCAGCGGGGACACGCCGATCTCCAGGCCGCCAAGTGACTCGGCTGGGTAACCGTTCAGTTTCGTGGTGATACCCATCTTCTTGGCCATCTCGGCAACCTGGTCGGGGCCGACATCCAGCGCCAGCTGGGCGAATACCGAGTTGTCGGAGGCGAGCGTGGCCTGGGCGACGCTGGTGGTCCCGGAGTAGGAGTCGGAGTAGGTCGAGACCTCCCACGGGCCGTAGACCGGGTCGTTTATGTCGAGCGGCTTGGACTCGTAGTAGGTCGAGTTCGGGTTCATGCCCTGGTCGATCGCGGTAGCCAAGGTGAAGGTCTTGAAGGTCGAGCCAGGCTGGCGCCTGCCCTGGGCGGCCAGGTTGAACCTGTTCTCGTCATAAGAAGATGAGGAGACCATGGCCTTGACCTCACCGTTCTGTGGGTCGATCGCAACCAGGGCTGCAGAGGGATCGGTCGAGTAGGGCAGGTTGGAGGCGATCGCCGCGAGACCGGCCTCCTGCATCGCCAGGTCGACCGTGGTGTAGACCCTCAGTCCTCCCCGCCGGACCGTGTTGACCCCGTACTTCTGAATCAGCTCGTTCTCGACGTAATCGAAGAAGAACGGTTCCTTGCGCTCGAAGAGTCCGTCTGCCTTGTCGAGCTGGAGGCCCTTCTGCTTGGCGATCCTGGCCCGCTGGAAGGAGATCATCCCGAGTTCGGCCATCGAGTTGAGCACCTCGTCACGCCGCTTCAGGGCGCCCTCGGGATTCTGGAAGGGGTTGTAGTTGGACGGTGCCTGGGGAAGGCCGGCCAGAAGCGCCGCCTGTGGCAGGGTCAGGTCCCTGGCGTGTTCGGAGAAGTAGACCCTGGATGCACCCTCGACCCCGATCGCGGTGCGGCCGTCATTGGTGCCGTAGGGAGCGTTGTTGAGGTACTGGCGAAGGATCTCGCGCTTGGTCTTGCGGCGCTCGTAATCGATTGCCATCCTGGCCTCCTGGATCTTCCGCTCGATGTCGCGCTGGGGATCGGTCAGGAAGAGGTTTCGCATCAACTGCATGGTGATCGTCGAGGCGCCCTCGCTTATCTCGCCGGCCTCGACGTTCCTGATCAGTGCCCTGAGGCCACCCTCGATGTCGACGCCGTTGTGGCGGTAGAAGCGCTCGTCCTCGATCGCGACCGTCGCCTGCCTCATCACATCGGGGATCTGGTCGTCGGCGACCGGAGTCCTGATCTCGTCGGAGTCGATCAAACCGAGACGGCTGCCGTCACTGGCAAAGACGATCGAGTTGATCCCCTTGTTGGCCGGCTTAAGGCTGTCCACGTTCGGAGCCTCGCTGGCAACCGAGACGACCCAGCCACCGACGCCAAGCATGACGACCAGGGCGAAGGCCCCGACGATGCCCCCGAGGCCGAGGACCCTCTTCTGGGAGCCGCCGCTACGGCGCTGTATGCGTCTTTGGCGCTTGGTCATCTCGAAAAGGGTACCGACGGCCGACTACCGCCCGGTCGGGAAGGTTCAGGGAACCGGGCGAAGCCCTTTGGGGACGGGAAGAGGGACGCGGGTGGAAGAATGCCCATTGCCGATGCCAGAACCCCTCCAGCAGCCCGAGGAATCACTGCAGCCGCAACTGCAACCGGAAGCGACCGAGCCCGGCCGGGACGGTGACGATTCCTATCCGAACGCATCTTGGGGTCCCCTGGGCGGTCTCGGCATCGCGATCCTCTCCCTGTTCTTCGGCCTCCTGGTCAGTATTCCCTTCCTGGCGCTCGGCTCTGGGGACGCCTCGGACC
>JBBAUQ010000032.1:0-13102 GCA_040398125.1 Solirubrobacterales bacterium
TCGATTTCTTCTTCGACGTGCCTTTGTCGCTCATCTACTACAAGGGGCGCATCAACCTCGCAACCGAATGCTCCTACGGCTCCCCGGCTTGAGAGTTCCTCGCTCGAGCCAGAGGCTTTCCACGCTCTCGGACCAGGGGCGGACCTAATCCTTGGGGACCACCCGGTTTCCAGCACCGAGCGGATAGCCCAAGCAGACCAATCGAGGGATCAATCGCCTGAAAAGGCCCCCTTGGAAAGGCTTCGAAACAACCGCTAAACCGGGTCGAAGAAGCCCAGTGACCAAAGAACCTGGAAACCGAAGGTCACAGGTTCGAATCCTGTCGGGCGCGTCTCGGAATCCAGCCCGTGCGGAGTCCGGTTGAGGCTCAGGCCTAGGCGTCGTGAGGATTCAGATGCTCTTCGGCCATCTTCTTGAGGCCGGCCCGGTCGATCTTGCCGGTCGGGTTGAGGGGCATCTCCTCGAGGATTACCACCTCTTCCGGCGCCTTGTAGCCGACTCGGTCGCGACTGAACCTGATCAGTTCTGCGGCGGTCGGCGCCTCGCTCTCAGAATGGATGGTCACATAGGCGCGAACGTTCTCACCGTGAACCGGGTCATGGATTCCGACCACTCCGGACAGATCAACTGCCGGATGCTCGAGCAGGGACTCCTCGACTTCGAGGGGGCTGATGTTGGAACCGTCGTGGACGATTACCTGTTTCTTTCTCCCGAAGAACCAGATATAGCCGTCTTCGTCTGCGTGAGCCAGGTCCCCGGAGTCCAGCCAGCCATCAACTACTACTTCCTCGGTCGCATCTGCTGCCTGCCAGTAAGCGGCCATTCGACTTCTCGAGTTGATCCAGACCTTGCCGACTTCGCCGGGCCCGGCAACGGTACCGTCCTCGCCTCGGATTTCAATCTGGAAACCGGGGACCGGCGGGCCGATCGACCCCTGCCTGATCTCCCCGAAGGGCGGATTGAGCGTGGCCAGTCCGACCTCGGTCATTCCGTATCCCTCATCTATGGGGAAGCCGGCCTTTTCGGCGAATTCGGCAAGCAGCTCCGTGGAAACGCTGTCTGCGCCCGAACGGCAGATCTTGAGGCAGGAGAGATCCCGCGGGTCGAGATCGTGATCATTGATCAGGGCAGAAAGCGCGGCCGGAATCATCGCCATGATCGTCGGTTGATGCTCCCGCAAGAGCGGCAGGATCTCATGGCTGTCGAAGGTTCGGGCGAGCACGACCTTGGCACCGGCGTCGAGGGCACTCAGGGTCCAGAGGAAAGACCCGATGTGAGACATCGAGGAACCGGGAAGGAAGACGTCATCCGGTCCGATCTCGAAGGCGGCGACCGCGCTGGCGATCATCCAGCGAATCGTTTCGTTGGTGTGGGTCACTCCCTTGGCCGGGCCGGTGCTGCCCGAGGTGAAGAACACGGCAGCCGGGTCGTCAGGGGAGGGCTCTGCGGGTGAGAAGCCGTCGATTTCCGTGGCGGTGAGTTCCTCGAACGCAGGAAGTCGGCCGAAGAGTGGATCCTGAGGCTCGCCCTGATTCGACCCTCCCTCCTCGTCGGCGCCAAAGGCAATGACTCCTACCCGCAGGCCCGGCACCATCTCGCTAGCGGCAAGATCCTCTGCTCGTTCGACATGTGCAACGAGGGCCGAGGCCCCGCTCACGGTCAGTGCATGGTCGATCTCACGATGGGTGTAGCGGTAGTTCAAAGGAGTGATGACGAGCCCGGCCTTGAAACAGGCGAGGTAATGGATCGCCAGGGCTATTCGGTTGGGCATCAGCGATGCCAGCCGGTCCCCTGGCTCAAGTCCCAGTGAGAGATAGGCGGCGGCCAGCGAGGTGCTGGCCTCGTCAAGCTCCTTCCAGGTCATGGAATCTGTCGCGGAGACGATTGCGATCGAATCCGGTTTCGTTCCCAGGCCCTCGGAAATGAGTTCAGGCAATGGATGCGACGGATGGGGTAGGGCGGCACCTTCAACCTTCATGGCAGGCAACCTAGCCCAACCGTCCGTCCCTCGCTGCCCCCTAAGGCTGCGATAAGCAGACTTCCACCGCAAACCGGGTCTCGAAACCCGGCTCAGAACGGCCCATTCGAGGCTGGGTAACCGAAGGTCGTGAGGCTCGAATCCTGTCGGGCGCGCTTGTTTTCTGGGAAACTGAAGGCCCGCCCAATCTGGGTGAGATCAAGGCATGGACACCCAACCTAGGAAGAGGTCTCAAGGGCCAGTGGAGCTAGAGCCTCGAGGGTGGGAGCCGACCGCCGAGCAGGCACTGCCAACCCGCCGCAAAGGCGAGATCCTTCCCCCGGGGGCCTCGCGTCGGGGAAGGTGGCGCACTGCTCTGACCGGTATTCCGGCCTGGGTGATCCTTGGCCTGATCTGGTGGCGGGCGATCGTCGAGCAGCCCGATCAGCTGGCGGTAGGCGCGTTGATCTGGGCTGCATGTGCCGTTTTCACCCTCAGCACCGTTACCGGCTGGGTCGCATGGAATAGAGCACTAGCGCGTAGGAGAGAGCGCCAGTATGGGGGCCGCTCTGGCGCCCCCGAAGACACCCTCGACTACGACAAGGATGCACTTGGACGTGAGGTCGTGGTTGCTGAAGGAGCAAGTAGCGCGCGCCATCTTCGCGTTGATCTGACCGGCGAGACGAAGCGGATTGGGAAGGTCGATTGACCAGATGTGGCTGACCCTCTACTACGCGCTCTTCCTCTTGGTGGGGCTGTATGTGCTCCTCTCATCCACCGGGTGGATGGCGAGTGCTGCCCGATTTGCCTTCGGTCGTGAAAACAGGGAGGCCGACTCTTTCTACGAGATTCCCGACGACGAGCTTCCCAGCATGACCGTGCTCGTACCGGCCTACTCCGAGGAAGCGACGATCGCTGCCTGCCTCGATGCCCTTCGTGAGGTCGACTACCCACGGCTCGAGGTCATTGCGGTCGACGACGGGAGTCCTGATCGAACCGGGCAGATCATCGAGGAGAAGCTCGGGGAGGATCCGCGGCTGCGATTCCTGGAGAAAGGAGTCAATGAGGGCAAGGCGATGGCTATGAACGATGCGCTAGCGGTAACCACCGGTGAGGTAGTCGTCGTCATCGACGCCGATGCCCGCATACACCCCTACGCCCTGCGATTCATGGCGGCCCACTTCGTTCGCGTGCCACGTGTCGGTGGGGTCACCGGGAATCCGCGTCCGATCAACAGGGTGAACACCCTCACCGAGCTCCAGGTTGCCGAGTACGCCTCCAATGTTTCCCTGATGCGCCGTTCCCAGGTCGTGTGGGGCCGTATCTTGACCATGAGTGGGGTTATCAGCGCTTTTCGGCGATCAGTGATCGCAGCGGTCGGCCCCTTCGATCCCTCGATGGCAACAGAAGACATCGAGTTGACCTGGCGAATCCAGCGACGCTTCTTCGACGTCCGATATGAACCACGGGCCGTACTTGGGATGGTGGTGCCGGAATCCCTCTCGGAACTCTGGCGTCAGCGGATGCGCTGGTCCCGGGGCCTGGTCGAGGTGCTCAAGGCGAACGCCGGGGTACTACGCCATTGGCGAAACCGGAGACAGTGGCCCGTCTACATAGAGGCGACCGTCTCGCTGCTGTGGTGGCACCTGCTGGTTGTTCTGTTCCTGATTCTCCTGTTCGCTGAGGCAGCGAGGGCAGTCTCGACGGTGGATCTGACCCCGATTCCCTGGGGTTGGGCGGCAATCGTGCTGACGGCCGCGATCGTGCAGTTGACATTCGGGATCCTGCTGGATCGAAAATACGACCGTTCGGCAACCTCTGCCCTCGCGGTAATCCCCTGGTACCCGCTGGTTTACTGGCTCTTCGTAGGCCTGCCGACGGTACTAATGACCATTCCGACACTCCTTCGCAGGCGAAAGAGGGATTCGAACGTGCGATGGGCGGTCAATCGGCCGCCTGGTCGGTGACTTTGTCGGAGGCGAGCCGGAGCTGGTTGCCGCCGGCCCTTTTTGACTCATAAAGGGCCTGGTCGGCGATTCGGTAGATGTCTTCCCATGAATCGCTCGAGTCCGTGACTTGGACAGCGCCAATCGAGGCAGTCACGCGGGCTCCCTCGAGGGGGGTTTCTGCCACTACCTCTCGCACCCTTTCACAGGTCTTCTCAAGTAACCCAAGGTCACTCCCCAGGCCGGTGATCAGCACACCAAACTCATCGCCGCCGAGCCTTGCCACCGTGTCGCGGTCTCGGAGAACCTTCTTGACCTGTACACCAACCGCCTTCAGGGCAGCGTCGCCGGCGGGGTGACCAAGCTCATCGTTGACTAGTTTGAACTCATCGAGGTCGAACATCATCAGGCCGAAGCCTGATTCGTCAGCATCAACGGTGTCAAGGGCGCGGTTGACCGCCTGGATGAAGGCCGGGCGGTTAGTAAGTCCCGTGAGGGAATCAGTCAGGGCCCTGTGTGTCAGGTCGTCCCGCCGCGCTACCTCTGCCAGAGCAGTTGCGAGAGTCTCGAGCTTCTGGGTCAACCTCCCGACTCTTTCACCAAGATTCTCATCGCCATCGTCCGGGCCTACGGGGTCTTCGGTGATGATCACCCCGAACTCCTCCTCCGGGTTTTCGACCGGGACACAGATCGTTGTTACGTACGGGGAGGCATGCGCGCAAATCTGATCTGGGTCATCACCGGGTTGGCTTACGTGAGGTTCTCCTCTAGTCAGAGCAAGACAGGCTCCACGATGAAGTGCGTCCTTGCCCTCCGGATCTGCCACCCCGAGTCGGCCAAGACGCTCGCGACTCTCGCCTATGACAAACAGGTTGGTCTCGACTTCGGGCGCGACAGCCTCCAGTGATCTGTTGGTCATCTCCAGAGCGTGTTCGATGTCTTGACTTTCGAGGACAGCCTCGACTGCCTCCGAGGTAGAAGTCGCATCGAATTCGACCTGCCTGGCGCGACGGCGGGCGATATCGTGGCTGATTATCTGACTGAGGGAGGCAAATATCGGGTCGAGGTACTCGATCAGATCTTCGTCGTAGCCTCCCGGCCTGTTGGCGAGCCCGGCCATCCCCACCAACCCGCCCTCACCCCTGATCGGGATACCGACGAAGTGGTTCAGATCGGGATGGCCTTCCGGCAGCCCCCCTCGCTTGGGGTTATGGGGCGCGTCGTTTGCGATGAAAAGTTCCCCGGTGGATAGAGTGACGCCGAAAAGCGTCTTGAGGTTATGGAACTCGAGGCCGACCTCCTGATAATCGTCCCAAACGCCTCGAGACCACTCGTTCCATGCAATGTTTGTGAGGGCGTATGTGACGAGGAAAGGGTTCCCCTCCGCGTCCCGTTCGACGCGGCCCAGGAAGCCGTACTCACTCTCTGTCAAGGCGACGATGCTTTCGAGGGCCTCGTACCACCAGTCCCGGCTCACACCTTCCTCGATGTAGCGCTCCTGAAGTCCAGAGAGGGTTTCCATCACGAAACGAAGTCGCCTGCGTTCCTTCTCGAACCTGCGCTCCCGGGTGATGTCACGAGCCGTAAACAGGTAAAGGCCGGTGTCCGGATCGCGGCGGACTTTCCATTCGAGGGTATGCCAGGTACCCTCGGGGCCCTTCAATCGGGCCTCGAACGTGCCGACATCGGTTCCTTCACCCAGGGCCCCGAGCTGATCCACTACATTCGGCAGATCCTCGGGATGGACCAGGCTGGAAAGCGGAGGCGAAAGGAGATCGGTTTCGTCCAGTCCGAGGATGCGGCCCCAACTCGGGCTGACCCTCAACAGCCTCTCGCTGGTTCCCATTGCCGCCAGGTCCGGGGACTGGTCGAAGAAGGAGCCCGCCAACCGCTCCATCTGCGCCCCAATCGGCCTCGGCGCCCCGAGCTTCTCGGGTGCCCTGGCAACTGAAATGTCACCCGCTGGCATGGGGCGCCCGAAGAGGAAGCCCTGGCCGAAGGGGACTCCGGCTTCGACGAGCTTTTCACATTGAAGCTCGGTCTCGATGCCCTCGGCCAAGATGTCGATTCCAAGGCCCTGGGCCATGGAGGTGAGGGCCTGAATGATCATCAGGGCGCGGCGACTATCGGGACCATCGATAGCCGCGATCAGGTCGCGATCCAGTTTGACTGCGTCGAAGGGAAGAGTCCTCAGATCGGCAATCGAGGTTGCCCCTGCACCGAAATCATCAATCGCGACCCGTACCCCCATCTTCGAGAGCCTCTCCAGGGCACTCTTGAGATCCGGGTTGTCGGCCAAGGTGACTCGTTCGGTTATTTCGACGACCAAGCACTCGGGGCTAACCTCATTTCGATCGAGTGCGTTTCGGATCAGGTCCGGTAGCTCGGGACTAACTGCGACCGGGGAGATATTGACGCCGACTGATGGTGCGTCGATCAAGCCGGCGGCAAAGTCAGAAAGGGCCTGTTCGATGACCATTTGGTCTATATCCCCGACCATTCCATTGGCCTCGGCCAAAGAGATGATTTCTTCAACCGGGACTCCCTCGAAATCCCTGCCCGGAAACCGAGCCAGGGCCTCGGCACCCACCACCCTTCTGGAGCTGAGCTCAACTACCGGCATGTAGGCCAAAACATCAAGTTTCCTATCGGTAATTGCCCTGCTCAAGCCCGTGATTAGTTCGGATTGACGGGCCCGCTCATCGAGGGTGGCCAATCCGGCCGCGACAGTCGCCCTGGCGCCCTTCCTCTTTGCTTGGGCGCCGGCCATCTCGGCTGACTCCAACAGGTCGGCCGTTCCGATTTGTGACCCCGCGCCCGTGCTTGCCGTTCCGATAGCGACGGAGATTCCAACGGGGTCGAGTCCACTTGCCTCAATTGGCCTCGAGAGAAGGTCCGACAGATCTCGTGCAACGGATGCTGCCTTGATTTTTTCTACCCCCGGCACTAACGCAGCAAAGCTGGTGCCATCGACCCGCGCGAGCGTATCGTCGATCGAAAGCTGATCGGCCATCAAACGGGTGACGGCGCACAGTATCTGGTCACCTCCTTCTCGGCCGACGGCAGCATTGACCTCGCTGAATCGGAGCAGTTTCACCAGGAAGAGGCTCGCCGGTTCCTCGGGATCAAGTGATGAGATCTCTGCCTTCAAGGCGTCGCGGTTTGGAAGGCCGGTCAATCGGTCGTGGAGGGAACTCTCGCCCCTTTCGGCCTGATCCCGATCGAGCACGGAGCTGAGCCTCTGGGTGCGTCGGCGGAGCTCCAAGAGGGCAGCAGCCTGACGGCTGAGCCCCTTAAGAGCATCAACCTGGTCCTCATCGAGATCACCGGCCTCCCGATCGATCACGCAGATTGTTCCCAGCGCATGACCTTCTGACGAAACGATAGGCACCCCCGCGTAGAAGGCCACGTTGGGATCGCTAGTTACCAGTGGATTGTCAGCGAACCTCGGGTCCGTTCGGGCATCGGGAATGATCAGCGGTTCCGTCGGATCTTCGATGGCCCGGCTGCAGAATGCAATGTCCCTGGGGGTTTCCGCTACTTCCAGACCCCGGCGAGCCTTGAACCATTGACGATCTCGGTCGATCAGGCTCATCAAGGCAATGGGCGTGCCCGCAATACGTGAAGCGTCCTCTACGAGTTCATCGAACTCGGCCTCGGGGGGCGTGTCGAGGATTCCGAGATCGTGGAGCTCTGCAAGACGAGCCTCTTCCTCCGCCGACTTCGACTCACGCTCCTCATCTGATTTGGATGGCTTGCTCATCGCTGTCAAGCCTTAGTCTATTCCTAGTGACTCGGTCTACCGCCAGGTCTTTCAGCGGCCCTCTGGATGGAGGCCAGCCGCCATTAAACAAGCCGTTGATGGATGTCACGAGCTCCCGTCCTGGATGCCTCGAATCTGCAGAACATGGGGTCAGGGTGCAGCGAGACCGAGGGTCACAGACTTGAAGCCCATCGGGCGCATCCTGCAACTGGACACCGTTGCTGTTGTATCTTTCGCAAATGGGAGTAGTCGAGCTCTTTCGTCCAATTGCCTCGATCGCCTTTTTCGTTATCGCCATGGTGGCTTTTTCCGCCTGCGGATCCTCTGACGAGGGCAGCTCCACCTCGACCGCTAACCGGCAGGCCTCTGCTTCCTCCGAGGTGGTCAGGTGCCCCAACAAGCGTTCCTCAACGCGTTACCTAGGCTTTGAAAACACCACTGGAATCCCGTTGAAGATCACGGCCGGAACGGCCAACTGCGTCGCCTTTTCCGAGACCGGCAACCCAACAGGAATAAACGCGGGAATAGTACAGCCGCTCACGGATGAGGAGATATCGGTTACGGGCGATAGGACCCGCTCGGCTACCCAGCGGCTGGAGATGGTTCCCTGCTCGAGTCAGACGGACGCCACGACCTGCGTCTGGGACGCGGGCAGGAAGGCCTACACCGACGACTGTACGCCCTGGGACCTCACCATCGCGCGTGGTGACGCCGACCCCGGGAGGGTCCTCGGCACGGTTGCCGTCCACTATTGCGGCCTGTCAAAGACCGATCAGACCGTCCAGATACGACTGAATGAGGGGGATGAGTGGGGCAGCACCGTAAGGTTCGACAGTGTGGTCGAGGCCAAGCCGGTCTACGTGACTGCTGAGCGTAGTTGGGCAACCTCTTCTAGCACCACCTTCACCCCGCTCCTGACGGTTTCGACGAGGTGAGAAGGGTCGCAGGGGTAGGGAAGTCGAGCCCGTGATGGTCGATTTCTACATCTACGACCCGGTCCCGATCGGTGACATCGAGAAGGGTGGCCTCTAGGTCGTGAGTGGGGCTCCCACCGACGGGACGACAGGGCCTCGCGATCTTCGGCGTCTCTCTTGTCGCCTGGTTCATCCCCGACACCGTCTTCTCGATTATTTCGGGGTTTTGGGAGAACGCGGTCCAGAACTTCGTTTTTGCGGTCCTCTTCGCAATACCGCTCGTTGCCCTCTATTGCCAGGCCCGGCGCGCCCAACGGCCATCTGACCTCGAGGCTTAGAAACTGAAGGTCGTGAGGTTCGAATCCTGTCGGGCGCGCTTCCTTGCCCCAGACAGGTACAGGGGCCGAAACGTCAGGTACCGCGTCGGCGTCGAAGCATGTTGCGGCCGTCATGCCGCAGAGCGTCAAACACGGCGCGACGTACGCCGTAGGCGGGGTCGGGGTCCTCACCGGCGCCCAGGAGCTTGATCTGGTGTTGGGTCCACCACAGATCGGCGGCTGCGTCCAGCTTCTTGACCCCGATCTTCTTCAGTTCAAGTCCGGAGCGGGCCGTTTCAGGAGAGTCAAGAAGCATCTTTGGAAGTTCGGGTTGAAGGGCGAGTGGTCGGGCGAGGCCGATCAGGTCGGTGGCGCCACTTTCGATGGCATCTGCCATGCCAACCCCACTTCGAAAACCGCCGGTGACCATCAGCGGCACACTGGTGATGTTTCTTACCCGCTCGGCGAAGTCGAGGAAGAACGCCTCCCGAAGCCGCGTTCCTTCTGAGCGGCCGCCGTTGCTCATGGCCGGCGACTCGTAGGTACCACCTGAGATCTCGAGTAGGTCGACTTCCTCCTTGTCGAGGTGCTCGATCACGGCGAGCGATTCCTCTTCGGTGAAGCCTCCGCGCTGGAAGTCCGCTGAGTTCAGCTTGATCGAGAGGACCTTGTCGGGACCGATCGCCGTCCGGATCGCTCTGGTTACCTCGAGCAGGAACCGACGGCGGCGTTCGGGATCCCCGCCCCACTCATCGTTGCGGCGGTTCGTGTGCGGCGAGAGGAACTGATTGACGAGGTAGCCGTGTGCGGAGTGGATCTGAACCCCGTCGAAGCCAGCGTCGATGGCGGTTCGCGCCGACTTCGCGAAGCGGCCGATGATCTCAGTGATCTCCCCTGCGGTCAGGGCGCGCGGCTGGGCGAAGGCGGGCCCCAGCTCGACCGGCACAGCGCTTGGAGCAACCGCGAGTTCCGACAGCCCGCGCATGGTCTGGCGGCCCGGGTGGTTGAGCTGCATCAACGCCGTGGCATCCCCTTTCTTGGTCGCTGCGGCCCACTCCTGTAGGCCCGCGAGGTCGCGGTCGTCTTCGACCACCACGTTCAGAGGTTCGCCGATCGACCGCCGGTCGATCATCACGTTGCCGGTGATGATGAGTCCCACACCGCCCTTGGCCCAGCGGGAGTAGAGGCGCACGAGTTCTGGGGTGGGCTCGTGCGCCGGGCTACCGAGCTGTTCACTCATGGCGGCCTTGGCAAGGCGATTCTTGACGGTTGTGCCGCTCGGGAGCGTTAGCGGCGTGGCCAGCGCCGTGATTGGAGGTGGGTCAGCAGAAGTGCTCATCGGGTCCTCTTCATTATCCAGCGACGGGGCAACGAGGCGCCGGAGTCGGGTCAAGCGCGATGCCAGGAGCCTGATCAAAGCCTTTCCGATAACCGGCTCACCTTCATCCTGCCTGAAGGACAGATCGTCATGCCTGCTGAAAGCCGGCACCGCACACCCGATGGCTTGAGACCAAAGAAATCACTCGAGGGTGGCGAGTACCGCGCGACGGCTAGGGTTGCCCCATGGCTGGTGATGAGAACCGGGAGCTCGTCGAGCGTTTCTACCGGGAGGTGGTGAACGAACGCCGGCTCGAGGCAATCGATGACCTGCTGGCCGAAGATTTCATCCACAACGGTGAAGAGCGTGGCCAAGGTGGCCAGCGCCGGGTTTACGAAGAGTTCTTCGCCGCGTTTCCCGACCTCCAAACCGAAGTCGTGGAGATCTTCTCGGCTGGGGACAGGGTCGGGGTCCACCGTCGGTGGACCGGCACCCATCGCGGCGATTTCCAGGGCGTCGCCCCGACCGGCAAGGGGATCGATTTCCAGTCGACCGCGATCCTGACTGTCCGTGATGGCCGGATAACGCGATACGACGGTGTCCTCGACCTGCTCCGGTTGATGCAGCAGATCGGGGCGGCTCCCCCGACAGCGTTCTAGGCTTCCCCATGCCCGAACGCCGAGCCACGATAGTCCTGGTCCACGGATCCAACCATGGCGGCTGGTGTTGGGAGCGGGTCGTTCCGCTGCTGGAGGCAGAGGGCTATGAGGTTCGCACCCCGACCCTCAAGGGGCTGGCCGAGCGTGCAGACGAGCTGACCCCCGAGGTCGGTCTCCCGGATCACGTCAACGACATCGTGGGGCTGCTGGAGGGGGAGGACCTCCGGTCGGTGGTCCTTGTCGGGCACAGTGCCGGCGGTTCGGTGCTGCCTGGCGTTGCCGACCACTGTGAGGACCGGTTGAAAGAGTTGGTTTACCTGGACGCCTTCGTGGTCCACGACGGCGAGTCCTTGATGGATGTAGAGCCGCCCGCATCGCGCGAGGCCTTCCTGACCATCGCCCGCGAGCAGGGTGATGGTTGGCGCATCCCCCCGCAAAAGCAGGCCCTGGAGCGCTGGGGCCTCGATGATCCGGCTGATCGCGAATGGGTTTGGGAGCGCCTGACCGATATGCCACTGAAAGTGAGCACCGATCTGGTGGAAGCTCCACTTGGTGCTGTGAATCGGTTGCCGCGAACCTTCATCGACCTGACCGACCCGAAGAACCCGGGCGTCATCCCGTCCACCGAGAGGGCACGGGCGGAGGGGATGGAGATGCGCGAGATCGCCACCGGCCACGATGCGATGGTCACTGCGCCGGCAGAGCTCGCCGGACTGCTGGATGAGATCGCTTCCCGGTAGGCCCCTTCTGTCGCTCCCGGCCCTACTCAGTCCGGCCGGCCCAGTTCACGACGGATGAGTTTCATGAGGGACTGAGCCTCGGCTGAGTGGAGGGTAGGTTCAAGTTCCGCATCTGATGGTTCTCCAGTCCTCTGGAGGCGCAGGACGTCGTGCCCGGCCCATCCGGGCAGCCAGGCGGCGAAGCCAAAGCCGAGCGGTCGAAGTCCTTCGACTGCGTAGTCGATGCCGGGGTCATTCATTGGGAGGTCAACATGCACGAGACGGGCATCGGTGTCCTCGAGGATCGATGAGATCCCGGCCGTGATGTCCGGGCCGATCCGCTCCACCCGGACCCGTTCTAGTCCGCGTCGGGGGTCAAGGGAGCGCTTGAAGCGAGTCTCGCCATCGGCTGGCCCGGGGCCCTCGGCCGCCTCACGCGCGAGGCCCAGATCCCCAGCGAGCTCGAGGATCAGCTCGGCATATCGGGTGGGCAGGTAAATGAGTTGGGGCGGAGCCTCCACCACGGGTTGGTAGACGACCGTGACGGCGAGCCGGCTGTCTCCTGCCTCGTCGCTCCCCGGCTCCCGGAGGCCCGGCGGAAGGTAGGCGAGGAAGATCCCCGTCTCCTTCCCGCCCGCACCCAGTGAGGCTTTCTGCATCACCGGATGGGCCGTAGTCGGGAAGTGGATGAACCCGGCGGCCCCATCTGCGACCAGCTCTTCGGCAAGGGCGAGCGCCAGTCGATTCATCAGCCCCTTGCCCCTCCAGTCGGGGTGGACCACGGTTGTCCCTGCCTCGACCACCGCTGCATCGGGATCCGGCCAGGTGAACGCCATGTGGCCGACCACCTTTCCGTCCGAGACGGCGACCACGCCTCTGTATTCTCGAGAGCGGACCAGCCCGGCCAGTTCGTCCGATGCGTACATCACCCGCTTGGGGTAACCATCGCCGTAGCACCGCTCGATGAGTTTCCGGAGTCCAAGGGTGTCGTCTGGTTCAAGCGACCTAATCTCGATCGTTTCACCGGTCTCGTTCTAGGGGGCGTCGGTCATTTGGTGATGCTGCTTCGGACCTTCGGGAGGTTGTCCCGATTATCACCGTTGGCAGGGTCCTGACGGCGCTACCCTTAGGACCGTGGAGTCACGGTCTTCGTCCGTCGCTGGAGCCTCTGGCCGCGAGGTTGCGATCCAGGTCGGGCTAGCCCTCCTCGGTGGTGCAACCTTGCTCATCTCAGTGCCGATGATCGTCGACCCTGCGGGCTTCATCGCACAGGTCGGCGGCTTCGGTGCCGAAAACGATCATCTCGTCCGGGACATCGCGACCTGGACGACGGTCTACGGGGTCGCCCTTCTGGTTGCGATCCGACAACCTTCATGGCGGGTACCCGTGCTCGCGATAGGGGTCGCCCAAGGTGCCCTCCACGTGGTCAACCACGTGGCTGATGCTGGCCTTGCGGTCCCCGGTTGGAAGGGCGCGGCCAACTCGGTTGTCTTCGGGCTGATCGTGTTG
>JBBAUQ010000033.1:0-13024 GCA_040398125.1 Solirubrobacterales bacterium
GCCCCTCGGCAGGGAGGGATGGAAGGTGGCCATTCCCCAGTGGAAGCCACGGCCAGGTGCCTCCTTGGCCCGGGCAAGAGGTGAGCCGATCATGACGGCATCGGCCCCACAGGCAATCGCCTTGGAGACGTCGCCACCGGTCCGCATCCCGCCATCACCGATCACGTTCACGTATTCCCCGGTCTCAAGCATGTGCTGGGAGCGGGCAGCCGCCACGTCGGCGATCGCGGTGGCCTGAGGCACGCCCACCCCAAGGACTCCCCGGGTCGTACAGGCAGCCCCCGGACCGACGCCGACCAGGACTCCGACCGCGCCGGTGCGCATCAAGTGCAGGCCAGTCGAGTAGGAGGCGCAGCCGCCGACCACGGTCGGCACCGGCACTTCGGCGATGAACTCCTTCAGGTTCAGTGGTTCGACTGTGGTCGAGACGTGCTCGGCCGAGATGACCGTTCCCTGGATGACCAGGATGTCGAGGCCGGCTTCGACGGCCACCTCGTAGTACTCCCTGACCTTCTGGGGCGTCAGCGAGCCGCAGGCGACGGCGCCCTCGGCCTTGATCTCGGCTACCCGACGGGCGATCAGCTCCGGCTTGACCGGCTCGGCATAGATCTCCTGCATGAGCCGGGTCGCCGTCTCCTTGGGCGCCTTGGAGATCTCGGCCAGCTGCTCATCGGCATCTTCGAATCGGGACCAGATCCCTTCCAGGTTGAGTACGCCGAGTCCACCGAGTCGGTGGACCAGGACGGCCGTCTCGGGACTGACCACGCCGTCCATGGCTGAGGCAACCAGAGGCAGGTCGAACCGGTAGGGGCCGAGTGTCCAGCTGATGTCGATGTCATCGGGGTCCCGGGTTCTCCGGGAAGGCACGATCGCGACGTCGTCGAAACCGTATGCCCGTCGACCCTTCTTGCCACGGCCGATCTCAATTTCCAATTAGGTCCTCCAGGGCTTCGGGTGAGTGCGAGAGGTTATGACCAAGGTCGGACGATTCTAGTAGCCGCAGGCCGGCGGCGGGCCGGACCCCGGTACCTCCATGTTCGTTCAAGCGGCGACGAAAGGTCTGGGCCGAGTCGCTCAGACCCCGGCCCGCGTCTCGACCGGCTTGACCTGAACCTGATCAACCAGACTCTCGACCCGATCCCTGTCGACCCGGCCGGCACCGAGATGCTGGGTCGACTCGGCCCCGCAGGCAACCGCATAGGCCAGGCTCTCTGTAGGGGAAAGACCGTCGTAGATCCCGGCCACGAATCCGGCCACGAAGGCATCACCGGACCCGACCGTCGAGACCGGCTCGAGGGGCTCGATCGTTGCCTCGACCGTCTGGCGACCGGCATCTTCCAGGACTGCGACACAGCCCTCCGGAAGGGTGATCGCCGCCTGCCGCGGCCCCAGGTCGACCAGCTCGCCAAGCACGTCGTAGAGCTCGTCTCGGGACTCGAACTCTCGACCGACGAGCTCCTCGGCCTCGAGTCGGTTGGGGGTCACCATCGCCGGTCCGGCCCTCATGCCGGCGTGCATCGCCTCGCCTTCGGCATCGAGCAGCACCTGGACCCCCATCTCGTCGAGAATCCGGACCAGACGGCCATAGAAATCGACCTCCACACCGGGCGGAAGGGAACCGGCAAGTACACACAGTCGCGCCCCACGTGCCAGGTACTCGAGCCGCTCGACGAAGGCCTCCAGCTCCTCCGGTTGGACTTCCGGCCCGCGTTCGTTGATCTCGGTCTGATCGCCAGAGGTCGGATCGACCACTGCAAGGTTGATCCTCGTCTCTTCGGCAATCCTGATGAAGTCGGTCAGCAGGCCCTCGGCCTCGAGCGAGCGAATGACCCGATCGCCGTTGGCCCCACCGGCCAGGCCGGTCACTACCACCGGCCGCTCCAGGGCAGCCAGTGCCCGGGCCACGTTCACGCCCTTGCCCCCGGGGGCAGTTCGGCTCTCGACCGACCGGTGGCGATGACCGAGACGAAAGTTCGGTACCGCGACCGTGCGATCGATCGCCGCATTGAGGGTGACCGAGATGATCAACGGGTCCTCCGGCCGATTTCCTTGACGCTCTTCCTCACTCTCTTCGATCTTATTCGAAAGACCAGGGCAACCCCGGAAATAAAAATGATCAAACCGGCCAGGATCGCCAGGTAGAGCCGGTCTCCCCCGAAAAAGTCCTGCAGGCGGTCGATGATCGTCGGGGCCGGAATGCCCTTTGCCGCCAGTAACGGCACCGGGGCACGCCGCTGCCCGTCGACCTCCACCAAGAGCGAGCCGAGTTGCGTTCCCCGCCTCAGGGGACCCTCTGCCTCATCCGTGCCGACCCGGACCACGGTGCGAAGGTCCTGACCCTTGCGTAACGCGACTGCGGACTCCCGGCCGGCCACGAGGTCCAGTTCCCCGCCCCCGTAACGGAGAGGCACGGAAGCGATCACCTCACCCCGGGCCGTGACGGGACGTCTGCTGAACAGGCTGAACCCGTACTTCATCAGCCGAACCGTCTCGGCATCACGCGACTCCTCGGTTGGCGCCCCGATAACCGTTCCGATGAGGGAGGCTCCACCGCGAGTCGCCGATGAAACGAGGACGTATCCCGCCCCGAGGGTCCTGCCCGTCTTGACACCCGTGGCCCACGGGCCCTCGAACAGGAAATCGTTGACGGTGACGATCCGGCGTGGCGGTCGGTAACTGGTCAAGTCGGCCTCCCTGGAGGCCGAGATCTTGCGGAAGTACGGGATCCGGCGCAGGAGCCGCGCCAGTTTTGCCAGGTCGGAGGCCGACGAATAATGATCGGGGCTGTCGAGTCCGATCGGATTGGTGAAGCTGGTGTTTCTCAGTCCGAGACGCATCGCCGTGCGATTCATCAGGCCGACGAAGGCTTCGGTACTCCCCGAAACGGCATTGGCGAGGGCGACCGCCGCGTCGTTGCCGCTCAGGAGGATCAGTCCGTAGAGAAGGTCCCGGACCGAGACCCTCTGGCCTGCCTTCAGACCCATCAGCGATTCGACCGGATCGGCGGGATAGGCAGGGGCGATCACGCGACGTTCCAACGGTAGGCGCCGCATTGCCAGGTAGGCAGTCATCAGCTTCGTGGTCGAGGCCATCGGCAGCCTGAGGTTCCTCCGGGAGCCGGTGAGCACCACTCCGTCTGAAGCGTCGATCAACACCCAGGAACGGGCATTGATCACGGGCGCCTTTGCCTCGGCCCGCTCGGCTCCGAGCGGGCCGGATGAGAACAGGAAGACCAGACCGACCACAGAGACGAGAGCCAGAGCCAGACCGGGGGTATCGGCACGGGCGAAACCGGACTGCCCAGGGCCGGCCCTAGCGCAGCTTGAGCTGCTGGCCCGCGATCAGGGCCTGGGGATCGATGCCGGGATTCAGTTCCTCCAACTCGGTGACCGGGACCCCGGTCCGCTCCGAGATGCCGGTGAGGGTGTCCCCCTCCTTGACGGTGTAGGTGGCCCGAGAGGTTTTTGGCCTGCTCTCGGAAGTCGCGGTCTGACCGCCGCCCGACGAGCCTTCCGAGCGACCGGATGAGGAGTCGCCGCCCGTCACGGCCCCGACCACCGCGATCAGGACCACCAGCGCCGAGATGGCCAATGCAGTCACGGCCCCGACCCGTGCGCCAGTTGAAGGTTCGATGTTCTGCCCGTTCATTGGATCCTCGACCCGACCGGTGAAGCCATGCCGGGGGCCGAATGCTAAACATGCCGAGGCGATAGATGGCTGACCTGACCCAAGCGGTTTCAGGCTTGCGACAGGGACCAGACGGTGCTTCGGAGATCTTCGGCCGCTGCCCCCGGATCGGAAGCTCCGGCAATCGACCGGGAAGCGGTTACCAGCGCCGAGCCTCGCCCTGCGGCGAAGGCAGCCCCGAGCATCGCCGGGTCACCGCCCTGGGCCCCTACACCTGGAATCAGGAAGATCGATTTGGGCATGAGTTCACGCAGGCGAGCGAGGTGACGGGGCTCGGTCGCCCCGGTAACGGCCCCCATGCCGCTCAGGCCCGATTCCTTCCCCTCGAGGCGGTCGCTGAACCGGTTGACCATCTCGGCCAGCTCCTCGAAAAGGGGTCTGCCGCCTACATCGAGATCCTGGATGTCGGCGGCACCGGGGTTGCTCGTGCGAACCAGGACGAAGAGACCGGCACCGGCCTCCTCGGCAACCTCGACGAAGGCCTCGAGTGCATCGACCCCGAGAAGGGGGTTCACCGTCATGGCATCGGCACCGAGAGCCTGGAACCTGCCAAAGGGAGTGTCGGTGAAGCCGATGACGGCCTCGGCGTAGGGCCGGGCGGAGACCGGTACGTCGCCCCGCTTGCCGTCGGCTACCACCAGGAGCCCGGAAGACCGAGCGGCATCACAGACCTCGGACAGGGCCCGGAAGCCGGGCCAGCCGAAACGCTCGAAGCAGGCGAGTTGGGGCTTGACCGCAACGCATTTCGGTCCGGCCTCCTCGATCAGCGCGAGGCACTTCTGAAGAATGAAAGCGGCCGATTCCTCGGCCGCCTCATCGTCCGCCCGAACGGACCGGGCCTGATCAATCCAGTCAGGTCCCGGATCCAGTCCGAGGCAGATCTGGCTGCGGCGCTCTTCGACGAGCGCCGCAGCGCGATCTATGAAGCTGTTCAGCCCCTAACCTTCCTTGACCTTCTTCTTGAGGCCGGATCCTGCCGAGAAGCGAGGCACCCGTCCGCCGGCGATGGTGATGCGCTCACCGGTGCGCGGGTTTACGCCCTGGCGCGGGTTCCGCATTGCCACGTGGAACTTGCCGAAACCGGTGAAGTTGACTTCACCGCCTGCGACCAGGGTGTCGGTGATCGCGTCGAGGACGGCGTCCACTGCATCGCCAGCCTCCTTCTTGCTTCCGATACGCGGATCAGAGGCGACTTTGTCTAGGAACTCAGCTTTCGTCACGTCGTTTTTCCTCCTCAGGAGTTAGGTAACGAAGCCGACGCTAACACCGTTCGCGGACGGGTTTTCGCCATCGGGCCGCGAAAACTGCGAAAAAATCGCCAAATTGCGAGAAACCGAGTCAGCCAGAGCGGTCGATCAGGGCCTGGGAAGCGGCCCTGATCCGCTCTCCATCGGGATCTTCCAGGGGCAGGTCGAGCCCATCCCCGTCGCGATACTGGATCCGTATGTAGGAGCGACGCTGGTGCCTGCGCCGCCTCATGAAGGCGCTGGCCTCGTCGGCGTAGGAGTTGAGTTTGGAAGCCAGGACCCGGTGAGGCTTAAGCAACGGTCTCGGCCTCCAGGAAATCGCGGAGGGCCATCCTCATGTCGAATCCGGTGAGTGAGGCCAGCACGAAACGCTCGGTGACCGCGACCATGGTCAGCCCGGCCTCCCTGACCGCGAATACCTCACCATCTTCGAGAGCGATGTGACAGCTGTCGAACTCCCGACCCCGCTCGGCCGAGGCCGACTCGACCGCCTCCAGCAGACGCGGCGCGGCCTCGAGGAAGCCGGGTAGATCGGGCGCCGAGCTGGCAACGGGACGGCCGTCGGAGTCGAAGATGCCGGCGGCCCTGACGTCCGGCTCGAGTTCCGCCAGATAGGCGAGGCCTGCCTCGCCCGCTCCAGGTACCGGTTTCGCGTCCGAACTCATGCTGTAGGAAGATACCGCCCATGCCCCTCTCCCGAATAGCGTGGATAGTCGCGGTACTCGTCTGCCTGGTTGCCGGAGTGATCGGCCTGGTCACAGGATTGACCGGTTACGGAATCACGACCCTCGTAGTCGGCCTGGCGGCAGCAGTGAACCTCCTGCCCGAGCCCGGTAAGGGGACCCAGGGCCAGCAAGAGGACGCCGAGTCCCCCGCCTGAGGCCAGATTCGATCAGCGGCCGGCGTCGAGAGACTCGACCAGCGCGGTAGCGGCCTTCCCCCGGTGACTGATCGCGTGCTTCTCGGCCGGATCGAGCTCGGCCATCGTGCGACCGTCCTCCGGGCCGGTGTCCTCGGGCAGGAAGGCCGGGTCGTAACCGAAACCGCCTTCGCCCCGAACGGCGGTCGTGATGCGACCTTCACAGGTCGCCTCGAAGACCGACTCGCGGCCGTCGGGATCAACCAGGGCGATCGCACATACGTAGCGAGCCCGGCCGTCGCCGCCGGACTCGGCAACAGCACCAAGGAGCTTTTCCAGGTTTTCTGCGTCGGTCGCCCCTTCACCGGCATAACGGGCCGAGCGCACCCCGGGCTCTCCCCCGAGCTCATCGACCACCAGGCCGGAATCATCGGCGAAGGAGGTTGCGCCGGTCGCAGCACAGGCCGCCCGGGCCTTGATCAGTGCGTTCTCGACGAATGTCTCCCCCACCTCGGGAGGCAGATCGATCCCCTCGGGCAGCGGCTCGACCCGGTCGGGCCCGAGGATTTCAGCGAACTCCCGCAGTTTGGCGGGATTCCGACTGGCCAGGATCAAATTTCCGTTGCCTCGGCCTGGACCATCTTCAGTTGCTCGATCGCGCCTTCGGCAATCACGAGCAGCTCGTCGAGGGAGGCCCTGGACAGCGGGGTCTGCTCGGCGGTCGCCTGGAACTCGACCAGGCCGCCCTCCCCGGTCATGACGACGTTCGCATCTACTTCGGCCCTCGAGTCCTCCGAATAGTCCAGGTCACACAGCGCGGTGCCATCGACCATCCCCACACTGATTGCCGAGACCGAGCGCACCAGGGGCATCTGGTCGAGCTCGCCCTGCTCCATGAGGCCACTGAGCGCTCGGTGGAGAGCGACGTAGCCGCCGGTGATCGCCGCGCAGCGGGTGCCCCCGTCGGCCTCGAGGACGTCGCAGTCGACGTAGACGCTCCGCTCACCGAGAGCCTCGAAATCGACGGCAACTCGCAGCGAACGACCGATCAGCCGCTGGATCTCGACCGAGCGGCCGTCGAGCTTCCCCTTGCTGATGTCTCGTGGCTTGCGCTCGCCGGTCGAGGCCGGAAGCATCGCGTACTCGGCGGTGACCCAGCCCGTTCCGCGGCCCTCCATCCACCGGGGGACCTTGGTCGAGACCGATGCGGTGCAGATCACCCTCGTACCCCCTACCGAGATGAGCGCCGAGCCATCGGCGGTCGACACGAAATCGGTCTCGATCGAAACCGGACGCATTTCGTCAGGCCCCCGGTCGAAGCTCCTCTGGATCTGGCTGCCCTCGGTCACCGGGGGACAGTCTCGCAAAGAGGCAGATGACCGCGAGCCGTGACCCGGGTGAAGACGGGGGCGGACCGGGAGACTGGCCCCGGCCCGCCCCCGAATCAACGGAAGGTGACCTTGTCGACCGCCGACTGGATCTTGTCGACGATCAACTCGGCGAGCTCAGTGCCCTGCCGGCCGGAGAAGCCCTTCATCGCAGCGACCATCCCGACCATCAGGAGTGAGACCAGCAGGATCAGGCCGACGTACTCGACCGTTCCCTGGCCCGACCTGCGGGCAAGTCCGTTTCTCACTGCCTCGAGACGATCAGACAGCATCGCGTGAGCCAATCCCTGGTACCTGTCAAGCATGCGTTGGTTCTCCTTTCGGTTCGACTGACCGCCAGCCTCACCCGCAGACGCTGACCGGAGTTGGTGAAAGGCAACAAACCACTCCCCATCCCCGGTCAGAAGTGATTCACCGCTCACCGGGCGGCTAACCTCGTCGGATGAAGGTCCTCGTCGTGACGAACTTCGGGCCCGACGCTTCGGCACCCAACCGTGGCCGCTGGGTCGTCGATCAGGTCGAGGCCACCCGAAAGCTCGGCGTGGAAGTCGACCTCCTCTCCTTCCCACCGGGCAAGTCCCAGTACGTGCCGGCCGTCAGGGAAATCCGGAGGCGCCTGCGTCGCGATCAGTTCGACCTCGTCCATGCCCACTTCGGTCTGGCCGGCTGGTGTGCCCTGCTGGCCGGCGCCAACCCGCTGGTCGTCACCTACCACGGGACCGACGTCAGGCATCCGGTCACGGGCCGACTCTCGCGGGTACTCGCCCGGCGAGCGACCCTCAACGCCCCGGTCTCCAGCGAACTCCTCGGCGATCATGACGGTCGACCAGGGATAACCACGCTCCCCGGCCGAACGGCGGTCCTGCCCTGCGGGCCGGACCTGTCGCGATTCACGCCGCTTGACCGGGACCGATCGAGGGAGCGGATCGGCCTCGACCCCGAAAGCCGCTACCTGCTGTTCCCGGCCAGCCCGGCTCGCCCCGAGAAGAGGGTCGAGCTGGCCCTGCAACTGGCCGAGGCAAACGGGGCCACCCTGCTGACCGGGGGTCGCATTCCGCCGGAGGAAATGCCGCTTTGGATGAATGCCGCCGACGCCGTCGTGGTCACATCTGCGTACGAGGGCTTCGGCCTGGCCTGCCTGGAAAGCCTGGCCTGTGAAACCCCGGTCATCTCGACCCCGGTGGGGGTTGCTCCCCTGGTACTCGACGGGCTGGCGAACACCCTGTGTGAGTCATTCGACCTGGGACGCTGGTCGGCCTTCCTCGGTGAGCTCTTCGGCACCTCGGACCGGCGTGCTCCGGGCAGGCGACGCGCCGGGGCGTTCTCGGCCGAACGCCTGGCCGAACGGGTGGTAATCACCTACCGGGAAGTCCTCAGCGGAATCGAGGAGGAGTTCGACATCCGACCACCGGTTGAGGCATGATGGGCTGACCCGATGAGCAAGCGAGCCCTGAAGAAGAGGCGGGCCGAACTGGAGGCGCTGCTGGTCGACCGTTACGAGGCCCTCGGAGAAGTCGTTCTCGGGATGTATGCCGGGCGGAAGTGGGATGACCAGATCCTGGCCCGGGGGGCGGCCGAGGTACGCGAGGTAATCACCGACATCGAATCGCTGGAAGTCGAGCAGGAGAGCGAAATCCAGGGTACCGGTCCAACGGGTGGGGGCTCCGGAGATTCCGGAGGGGCCGCCGATACGGCTGAGCCGGAAAGCCGGGCCGATCACCTGTTTGCCGAGACTGCCGAGCACAGCATGGAGGGGGAGGACGAGACCGACACCGCAGGCGAGGTCGGGCCGGGCCCGACTACAGGCGGGGAGCCGGTCGAGGAGGAGTCCGCGGACGTCCTGCCTGAGACCGAACCGAAACGAGATGATGCCCCAGCGGAGGACGCTGGCTCAGGGGAAGAATCGACAGCTGCCGAGCCGGCCCGCCCCGAAGTTGCCGATGAACCGGAGAGGTCGGCCGACGAACGGCCGGTCGAAGTCGCGGACACCGGGTCGATTTCCGAGGCCGATGCCGAAGTGGCTGCACCGACCGAGTCGCCAAAGGAGACGGCCGGGCCGACCCCGGTGGGGGCGGAGGCCCAGGGCGCCGAACTCGAATCAGTCGCATCCCGGATCGATGAGACGGAACGCCAGGCAAAGGTGGCCAGCGAGGCTGCCCGGGCCGCCCTGCAGGCCGATTCCAAGACCGAGCTCAGTGCCATAACCAGGGCGATCGAAGGTGAGCAGGCCAGCCTCGACCGCGCCCTCGAGGTGGCCGCGAAGCGAATCCACGAGGCCGAGCGCGAAGCCGAGAATGCCCGGGCTCGACTGACTCGCGAGCTGGCCTCGACCAGGGAAGCGGCGGCGTCCTGGGTACGGAACCAGGCAGAGGAAATCGAGGCAGATGCCGCCCTGGCCCAGGAGATGGCCTCGAGCGCCTACGAGGGGGAGGCCAGTGGACTCGGCGGGGATGCCGGCGAGGCCCGTATCCAGGCGATGGAGTCTGAGATCACCAGCCTCAGGGCTAGCCTGGAGGCCGAGAAGGCCTCCAAGGCCGAGGCCCTTGCCAAGGCCGAGGTACGGGTACGCGAGATAGAGACTGCGGCGCGTGAGGCCGAGCGAAAGGTCGACGAGGCCCGAAAGTGGGCTCCCGAGGAGGCCCGGCTCGAGGAGAAGCGGGCGCAGGAAGCGGAACTTCGCGAGGCGGCGGTCCTCTGGTTGAGGGGGCAGGTCGCAGCGGTACGTGACCAGGGCAAGGCGGTCGACGAGGCCGACGAGCGACCGGGCGAGGAGGCTGGAGACTGATGGGCCTTTTCGGTGATGGAGGCCAGACCCGCCGTGAACGAAAGGCGATGAAGGAGCACCTGCGGGAGCTCCTCCAGATGCGCCAGGAGGCACTCGCGGGCCTCGGCAAGCTGACAGTCGGGATGGCCGATGACGGCAGGTTCGATCACTCCGTCCTCACCGGGAAGTGCGAGGAGATCTCCAAGATCGATGGCGAGGCAGACCTCATTGCACGTGGCCTCGAAGAGAAGCTGACTCTGGAACAGCTCGAGGACCTGGCCCGTGAGAACGCCGGCCGGAAACCTGACGCCCCCGCCTAGTGCCAGATCGCCCGGAGCAGGAGACGCCGGCCCAATTCGATGTCGTGGTGGTCGGGGCAGGGGCTGCCGGCCTCTGGACGGCGATTCGGGCGGCCGACGCCGGAGCCACGGTCTGCCTCGTATCCCGGAAGCCCCTCGATGAAAGCGCCAGCTTCTGGGCCCAGGGTGGACTGGCGGCGGCCCTTGGCAGCGACGACTCCACGGCACTCCACGCCGAGGACACCGAGACGGCCGGTCGCGGCCTCTGCCGGCAGAGCGCCGTCGACCTACTCACTTCCGAGGCACCGAGGATGGTCAGTGAACTGTTGTCGAGGGGTATGCAGTTCGATCTCGACGCCGATGGCAACCTCGCCCTGGCGCTCGAGGGGGGCCACTCGGCCCGGCGGATAATCCATGCCGGTGGCAGCTCGACAGGCCAGCTTCTCACCAGGTCGCTGACCCGTATGGCAGCCGACCATCCCGGGATCACGGTTATGGAGGAGACCTCGGCCCTGACCCTCTGGAGCGATGGGTCGCGCTGCTTCGGCGTCTTGACCGACAGGGGGCCCCTCTCGGCCGGAGCGACCGTTCTGGCAACCGGTGGTGCGGCGGCCCTCTGGATGCGTAGCTCGAACCCCTGGGGGGCGATCGGCGCCGGGCCGGTCCTGGCCTCCCAGGCCGGTGCCGACCTCGCTGATCTCGAGTTCTGCCAGTTCCACCCAACCTGCCTTTTCGCTCCCGGCTCGCAGTTCGACGGGGCCCTCATCACCGAGGCGGTGAGGGGCGAGGGAGCGGTCTTGCTCGATGCCGACGGGGAGCGATTTACCGATGAACTCGCGCCGCGGGATGAGGTCTCGGCAGCCGTTTTCGAGCAGGCCAGCGCCCAGGGCGGCGAGCCGGTCACCATCGATCTACGTCAGATCGAGCCGGACCGCTTCCCCTCCGTGTTCTCGATGCTCTCGGATGCCGGATTCCAGCCCGATCGCGAGCCGGTACCCGTCTCCCCCGGTTCGCATTACGTAATGGGCGGGATCGCCGTGGACCTGGACGGCCGCAGCACCCTTCCGGGCCTCTACGCCGCCGGGGAATGCTCCTGCACGGGAGTCCATGGGGCCAACCGGCTCGCCTCGAACTCCCTCACCGAGTGCTTCGTCTTCGGGGAACGGGCCGCCCTGGCGGCCGTGGACGAGTCCCCCTCCGAAGCTCCCCCTGAGCCGGACTCCGTCAAGTGGAGATTCACCCCGCCAACCGAGGAAACCCGGGCCAGGGTCTGGGAGTTGGCCGGACCGGTGCGCGATGAAGCCGGCCTCCGGCAACTGACCGATGACCCTTACCCCCTGGCCGCCGCAATTGGCAAGACGGCCCTGGCGAGACGAGAGACCCGTGGCGGGCACAGGCGGAGCGACCACCCCGAGCGTGACCCGGGCCTCGACCAGACCCACCTGGTGGTCAAACCGGACGGATCGATCGCCACGGAGCTCTGGCGGTGAGCCGACCTGGCCCGGGTGGTGACGTGGCCGGGTCGGAGGACCCGGTCGGGATCCAGTTGGCGGCCGGGGAGTTCGGTGCCGTCTGTGACGAAATGGGTGCCGTCCTGGTTCGATCGGCGCACTCGGCAAACATCAAGGAGCGTCGCGACTGCTCCACCGCAGTGTTCGACCGGGAGGCCCGGTTGGTGATGCAGGCCGAGCACATCCCGGTCCACCTGGGTTCGATGCCGGCCTCGGTCGAGGCCGTTGCCCAGCTGGATCAGCGACCGGGGAACACATGGTTTCTGAACGATCCCTTCCGCGGCGGTTCACACCTGCCCGACATCACCGTGGTGACCCCGTTCTTCGACACATCGGGCGAGCTTCTCGGATTTGCCGCCAACCGCGCGCATCACGCCGACGTGGGCGGGGTGCTGCCGGGTTCCATGCCGGCCGACTCGGTCAGCCTCGAAGAGGAGGGCGTCATCATCGCGCCCCGCCTGATGGATGGGGAAAGCATCGAGGAGGTGATCGCCAGGATGCGCCAGCCGGAGCAACGCCGGGCCGACCTGAGGGCCCAGCTGGCGGCCAATCGCATCGGGGTGTCGCGCATGGAAGGTCTCGCCGCCAGTCGCGGGGCAGGTGAAGTCCTGAAGATGATCGAACGGGTGATCGGCTACGCCGAACGAAGAACCCGGGCCTGCCTCGCCCGGATACCCGATGGCGACTACTCTTCCCGGGATGTACTGGAGGGCAGGTTCGGCAGGATCGAACTCGCCCTCGAGGTGAGGGTTCGGGGCGAAACGGTGATCTTCGACTTCGGTGAGGGGCCAGACCCCGATCCCGGCAACCTCAACTGCCCGAGGGCGGTCACCGAGTCGGCCTGCTACTTCGCGGTCCGGGTCATCACTGACGCCGATATCCCGGCCAGCGCCGGGACCTTCGCGCCGGTCGAAGTAAAGACCCGGGAGGGGTCCCTGCTTGACGCCAGGAGTCCGGCGGCCGTGGTGGCCGGAAACGTGGAAACCTCCTCGAGGGTGGCCGACCTCTGCCTCGCAGCCTTCGGGATGGCCCTCGGACAGGGGACGATGAACAATCTCACTCTCGGAAACGCGGACTTCACCTACTACGAGACGATCGGCGGCGGACAGGGTGCCTTCCCCGACGCCGATGGGCCGAGCGCGACTCACGTGGCGATGTCGAACACCCTCAACACCCCGATCGAGGCGCTGGAAGTGGAGTTCCCGTTGCTTGCCAGGGAGTACTCGGTGCGACGCGACAGCGGTGGCGAGGGTCTCCATCACGGGGGTG
>JBBAUQ010000034.1:0-12584 GCA_040398125.1 Solirubrobacterales bacterium
CGATGCCGTCCCAGTACTGGTGGGGACCCCGCACCGGGAACTTGTAGCCGTAGACCGACACGCGTAGCGGGCTTCCCTCGGACCCGCGGAGAAGGCGTGGCGCGAGCTCTGCCTGGGTGCCATCGGCTCGCCGGATGACGAACCGGTAGCGCCCACTCTTGACGGGGCGCTTGTCGGTCGCCCGGCCGTTCCAGGCAACCGACTCGACCGAGTTGGTCGGGACCGACTTCCTGTAGATCGAGGCGACCACCGTGCGGTCGGCCGAGACTATGTCGAATCTCAGGTCGTTCCTTTCCTCACCGCCGGTGATGACGAAGTCGAGGGTAGGTTTCTTGCGGCCGTACCGGTAAGACTTCCGTGGGCTGACCGATGCATCGAGGATCGTCAGCTGACCGCCCGGGTCGCCGAGGTCGCGCTTGCTGCCTACCGAAAGTACCTTCGGTGAAGGGGCCGATTTCGCCCCTCCGACCCCCAGCGCCCTCACCCGACCGGAGCGGGCCCCGGTCGGGACCGGGACCACCAGCCGATCGGCCGTCCGCTTCGAAGGCCTCTGCCTTATTCGGCCATCCTCACCCTTGAAGGAGAGGGCAGTCACCGCCCGCATCCCCGTTCCAGTTACCTGGATCGAACCGCCCGGAGTGGTCTCCCTCAGCTTCAGGCAGCCCGAAAGGCAGATCACATCATCGATCTCGGCGGGATCGGGGACCGTCAGCCCTCCGTCGGCCGCGGCCCGGGAGGCCAACGCCCACGACCCGAGCCCGAGCAGGGCACAAGCAAGGAGTGAAATCGTGATTTTCAGGGGAATTGCCATCGCTCTTTCCTTGCGGCCTGCGGAGTTAGCTGTCGGGCTGGCGCTGAAAGAGTCGCGCCTCGGGCCGAAGTAAGGACCCGATTAGCCCCGGGGAATGCTCGTTCCCAGTTGGTTCCTCCGCCCCGTTTCTTCGCCGAAACGGGTTAGGCACCTTTGAGTTGGGCAGTATAGGACACGCCCGCGGAGGCCCGTCTGGTGACGCTGGCATCCGGGGTCCCGTATCATGCCCAGGCTGAGCGACCGGTCTGGACCGGGAGCCGATCGAGCCTCATGAAGACCTTTGTTGCCACACCGGATAACCGTCAGCGCGAATGGCTGCTGATCGATGCCGAGGGCCAGACCCTCGGCCGTTTGGCGACCCAGATCGCCGTGATCCTCAGGGGCAAGAACAAACCTGACTTCACGCCCCACGTCGACACGGGCGACTTCGTCATCGTGGTCAACGCCGAGAAGATCCGGGTGACCGGGGACAAACTGAACTCGAAGGTCTACTGGCGCCACAGTGGTTACCCAGGGGGGATACGGAGCCGAACGCTCGGTGAGATGCTCGAACGCCAGCCGGAGGAGGTGATCCGCAGGGCCGTCAAGGGGATGCTCCCGCGGAACCGCCTTGCCAGGCAACAGCTGCTGAAGCTGAAGGTTTACGAAGGGCCGGATCATCCCCATGAGGCCCAGTCGCCGAAGAAGATCGAGGTAGAGACTTGAGTGAAGAGGAAGAAGTTGAAGAAGTAGACGTGGAAATTTCCGGGGAGGAAGGCGAAGTACCTGCCGGGGAGGAAGCTGCTCCGGTCGAGGAATCGATCGAGGCAGAGGCAGTCTCTGACGAGGAAGGTGACTCGGCCGAAGAGGTGACCGAAACCGTCGAGGAGGGGGCCGAGCCAGAAGCCAGCGCCCCTGAAGTCGAAGGTGACAGCTCTCCGGACTCGGGCAAGGCCGATTCCGACCTGCCGCCCGGGGCCGATCTCGAACCGATCCCGGTCGAGCAGCCACCCGAGCTCGATGCCGAGGAACGGGCACGTCTCGAGGCCGAGGAAGAGGAACGAGCCGAGCGCGAGGCAGTCCCGTCGGACGAGGACGAGGGCTCGGACACCGAAGGAGCTCCGGCGCCAGTCGCCCTCAAGGGAGACGATCGCTACACGGCCACCGGCAAGCGTAAGCGCTCGGTTGCGCGGGTCACGATCCTCGCCGGGAAAGGTGCCATCACGGTGAACGAACGGGCCGTCGAGGAGTACTTCCCGCGAGCCAGGCACCGGACCGTAGTCAACTCTCCGCTGGTGGTGACCGGCTACGAGTCGAACGTGGACGTGAGGATTCGGGTCCACGGAGGCGGGATCAGCGGCCAGGCCGGTGCGGTGCGCCACGGGATCGCCAGGGCACTGACGGAGGTTGACCCGAACCTGCGGGGCGAACTGAAGCGCAGGGGCTTCCTCACCCGGGATGCCCGGGCCAAAGAGCGCCGCAAGGCCGGACTCAAGAAGGCCCGTAAGCGGCCCCAGTTCTCGAAGCGCTAGACCGCCCCGTGGCAGGGGAGGGCAAACTATTCGGCACGGACGGAATCCGTGGCCACGTCGGGGACTTCATCACCGGGGAACTGGCGATGCGGGTCGGCCAGGCTGCGGCGTCAGCCGTTTCGGCCGATCGGCCGCGAATCCTCATCGTTAGGGACACCCGCGAGTCGGGCCCCATGCTCGAGTCCGCGCTGGCGGCCGGCATCGCCTCGGTCGGTGGCGATGCCTACCTGGCCGGCATCCTGCCGACACCGGCCGCTCCAATCCTCAGCCGGTCCTACGGCTTCGACATGGCGGCAGTCATCTCGGCATCCCACAACCCGTTCGGGGACAACGGCATCAAGCTGTTCGGTCGGGATGGAGGCAAGCTCGATGATGAAACCGAGTCGGAGTTGGAACGCCTCGTGGTCGACCCGCCCGGCGAAACCTCGGAGAGTGGCTCGGTGGTGGAGCTGAGGGGTGCGGAGCGCGATTACGAAAGGTATCTCCAGGAATCATTCCCGCTCGATCTCTCCGGCAGGAAGATCGCTCTCGACTGTGCCAACGGGGCAACATTCCGGGTTGCCCCCGAGGTCTTTTCCCGGCTCGGGGCCGAGGTGATGACCTTCGGCGCGGAGCCGGACGGAAGAAACATCAATGCCGGCTGCGGGTCCACCAGCACGGACTTCCTCGCCTCGAAGATGTCGGGTTCGGGCTGTTCGGTCGGATTCGCCTTCGACGGCGACGGCGATCGCGTCCTGGCGCTGGACTCGGCGGGGGAAGTCCACGACGGTGACGAGCTGATCGCCTTGATCGCTACCGGCCTTAAGCGTGGGGGATCACTGAAGGGCGGGGTCTCGGTCACCGTGATGACCAACTTCGGGTTTCACGATGCCATGCGAGATGCCGGTATCCCGGTCGAGGTGACCCAGGTCGGGGACCGCCACGTCTACGAGTCCCTGATCCGTAACGACTGGGGGCTTGGCGGGGAGCAGTCCGGGCACATAATCGCGCGGGACTATGCACCGACGGGTGACGGGATCGCCGCCGCCCTGATGACACTTCGCTGCCTCGGGGACCGCGATCTCGCCGGGGCCTCGGTGATGGAGAAGCTCCCCCAGGAACTGGTCAACGTCACGGTGCCTGATCGCGATGCCGTCATGGGTAGTGAAGCCGTCGTCGAGGCGATCCAGAAGGCGGGGGATGAGCTCGAAGGCAGGGGCAGGGTGCTGGTCAGGCCTTCGGGCACCGAGCCCCTCGTTCGGATAATGGTCGAGGCGCCGACCGCAGAAGAGGCGGCCCGGGTCTGTGGCTCCCTGGCCGGGCTCGTCGAGCAAGAGGTCGGGAACTAGCGGTACGGTCGGTCCATGTGCGGAATCATCGGATACGTCGGCCCGAGGCCGTGTGAGGAGATTCTCGTCGCCGGACTCGAGAAGCTCGAGTACCGCGGCTATGACTCCGCCGGCCTGGCGGTCCAGGGACCAAATGGCATCGGGAAGATCCGGGCAGTCGGGAACCTCTCGCACCTTCGTGAGGCGCTCGATGGGGTCGAACTCGACACCGGTCCCGGTGTGGGCGGTGAATTCACCGGCATAGCCCACACCCGCTGGGCGACCCACGGGAGGGTGACCGAGGAGAACGCCCACCCGCATGGAGACTCAAGTGGCGAGGTCGAGATCGTCCTCAACGGAATCATCGAGAACCACGTCGAGCTGCGCCGGGAGATCGAAGCCGACGGGACCACCTTCACCTCTGAAACCGATGCAGAGGTTGCGGCCCACCTGGTCGCCCGGTACTTCGAGGGTGACTTGACGGAGGCCGTCAGGCAGGCCGCCGGGCAGATGCGCGGCCACTTCGCATTCGTTGCCATGCACTCGGCCTGCCCGGGGGTGCTGGTCGGCTATCGCAAGGAGACCCCGCTGATCGTCGGATTGGGCGACGGGGAGACCTTCCTTGCCTCTGCCATACCGGCCTTCATGGCCGAGACCAGGAAGGTCATCGACCTGAAGGACGGCGAGCTGGTCACGGTCGAGGCCGATTCGGTTGCGATCACCGACCCCTCGGGTGCCCCGGTCGAGCGAGATGCCGAGGAGGTCACCTGGGATGAGGATGCGGCCGAGAAGTCGGGCTACGAGACATTCATGATGAAGGAGATCCACGAGCAGCCCGAGGCGATCGCCGAGACCGTGCTGGACAGGATCACGCCGGAAGACACGGTTGACCTATCCGAGCTCGGGCTGGACGAGGAGTTCCTCGCAGGCCTGAGGCGGATCGTGATCGTCGCCTGCGGTACCTCCTACCACGCCGGCCTCGTCGGCAGATACGCCCTGGAGCGGTGGGCGCGCGTCCCTGTCGAGATGGACATCGCCTCTGAGTACCGGTACCGGGACCCGGTGGTCGGCCCGGGGGACCTGATCATCGGCATCACCCAGTCGGGCGAGACCGCGGACACCCTGGCGGCGATGCGACTGGCACGGGAGGCCGGTGCAACGGTACTCGCGGTCACCAACATCATGGGAAGCCAGGCCACCCGGGACTGTGACGCGGTCCTCTACACGAGGGCCGGACTCGAGATCGGGGTTGCTGCCACCAAGACTTTCGTCGCACAGGTCGCGGCGATGTACCTCTTCGCCCTCTATCTCGCACAACTGAAGGACAGCCTCGATCCCGATCTCAGGGCCGAACTGGCCCGCCAGCTCCGCGCCTCGCCTGAACTCGTGGACCGGGCGATCGAGATGACATCCGACGGGGTGAAGGCGATCGCCGAGCGTCACAGCGACCAGGAATTCTTCCTCTACCTAGGGCGGGACATCGGCCTGCCGGTGTGTTTGGAAGGGGCCTTGAAATTGAAGGAGGTCTCCTACGTGCCGACCGATGCCTACGCAGCCGGGGAGATGAAGCATGGCCCGATCGCCCTGCTCGACGAGTCGACCCCGGTGGTCTGCGTGGCAACCGAGAGTCCCACCCTGGAGAAGATGCTCTCGAACATCGAGGAGGTCAAGGCTCGCGGTGCAGACACGATTGCCGTCGCTACCGAGGGCGATGATCGGGTGACAGAGGTCGCTGCCGAAACCATCCATGTGCCCGAAACCGATTGGGTTCTCCAACCGCTGCTGGCAATCATCCCCCTGCAGCTGCTGGCCTACTACGTTGCCCGCCTGCGCGGACTGAACGTGGACCAGCCCCGCAACCTGGCCAAGACCGTCACGGTCGAATAACCCTTCTGGGCGGGGTAGGATCGAAGCGATGGCTGCCGCCCCGAAAAGCGAGGTGTGCCCCGCGTGGCTACCCATGGCGTAGGTATGGATCTGGTCGAGGTGCAGAGGATCGAGAGGGCACTTTCGCGGTACCCCCGTCTGGCCGGGCGGATCTTCACTGAGGCGGAGCTGGCCGAGGCCGACGGCCTGCGTCGTCCGGGGCGGTACCTGGCCGGAAGGTTCGCGGTCAAGGAGGCCGTCATCAAGGCGCTCACACTCGGTCCCGGGACGGCCCTCAGGTCGATCGAGGTCGTCGGCTCGACCCCGCCCGAAGTTCGGCTCCACGGAGATGTCGCCGAGGCCGCGCGCGCAGTTGGGGTCACCGTCAAGGTAAGCATCACCCACGAGCGCCAGCTGGCCGGAGCCGTGGCGCTGGCAGAGGCCTGACCTTGGACGGCTGGCTCGACCCCGTTCTCGATGCGAAGGAGATGGCTGCGACCGATGGCTGGGCTATCGGAGAGGCCGGAGTGCCTTCCCTCCAGCTGATGGAGACGGCCGGGAGGGGCCTGGCCGAACTGGTGGCCGAGGTCGCCTCTTCCCGCAGGGTAGCGGTGGTCTGTGGCAAGGGAAACAACGCCGGTGACGGGCTGGTCGCTGCCCGGTACCTGGCCGAGATGGGAATTCCGGTCGAGGTTCTCCTCCTCTGGGGACCCGAGGAGTTCAGTCCCGATTCCCGGGTGAACTTCGACCGACTCGGGGAGGTCCCCTGGTTCAGCGGCGACGGGGTGCTCGATCGGCTGGAGTCGACCGAGGTCGTGGTCGATGCAATCCTCGGAACCGGTTTTTCGGGAGAGCCGAGGCCTCCCGTCAGTGAGGCGATAACCGTGCTCAGGCAGATGGTCGAGGATCACGAGATCGAGGTCGTCGCCTGCGACATCCCCTCAGGAGTCGACGGTTCGAGCGGCGAGGGCTACCTTGCCGTGGTCGCTGACCACACGGTTACGTTCCACTGCCGCAAGGTCGGTCACGTGATTGCCCCTGGCAAGCAGTTGTCGGGCCGGGTTACGGTCATCCCGATCGGTATTCCTGCCGGGTCTCCGGTGGAAGCGACGGTTGGAACGATCTCTTCCCGGGTTACGGCACTGTTGCCGCGGCGAACGGCCGAATCGAACAAATTCACCTCGGGTCGAGTCTCTGTCATCGGCGGCTCGGCCGGCCTGACGGGGGCGGTCTGCCTGGCGGCCGAAGGAGCGGCCAGGGCCGGTGCCGGTTATGTGACCGTTGCCGTTCCGGGGGCTACCTGGCCTATCTTCGAGGCCAAGCTGACCGAGGTCATGACCCTGCCGGTCGGGGGCGAGGTGAGCACCCTTGGACCGGAAGCACGTGACTTCCTGCTGGACCACGTCGGTGATTCCGGCGCAGTGGTGCTTGGCTCGGGGATCGGGCGGGCGCCGGAGACGGCCGAGTTGGTCCAGGCCCTCGTTCCGGCGATCGAAGTTCCACTCGTGGTCGACGCCGACGGGCTCGACGCCCTCGCCGGAGCGCCGGAACTGGTCTCCTCGCGGAGCCGGGGTACGATTCTGACCCCCCACGCCGGGGAGATGGCGCGACTGCTCGGCGTCGATTCCGCCACGGTCTCGGCCCGCCGATTGGAGTCGGCACTGGAGTTGGCCAACCGGACTGGTGCCGTCTGCGTCCTCAAGGGTGATGACACAATCGTCACAGACGGCGTTCGAACGGCCGTCAATGACCTGTCGGCACCGGCCCTGGCGACGGCCGGTACCGGCGACGTCCTTGCCGGAGTCTGCGGTGCCTTCCTGACTCGCGGGCTGCAACCGTTCGAGGCCGCCTGTGCCGCCGTCTTCTGCCACGCCCGGGCAGGGGAACTGGCCGCCCTGCGGGTCGGCTCCCCCGAAGGCGTGATCGCCACCGACGTAATCGCCGACCTACCGGCGGCAATCGCCTGATTTCCTCCGTTCCCCGGCCATTGACGTAGAATCGGCTTCTCAGAAGGATGCCCACCGTCGCCGACATAATGGATTCGGACCCCGTCTCGGTCTCCCCGGATGCCGACGTGCGTACCGTTATCTCGATCCTCCAGGACCACGACCTTCCGGGTGTCCCGGTGGTCGACGAGGACAACCAGATCAAGGGCATCATCACCGAGTCCGATCTGGTCATCTCCGATGAGGAAGCCGACTTCCACCTGCCGCACTACGTGAACATCATGGGGGGCATCGTTTTCCTCGAGTCGACCAAGCATTTCGAGGAGAGGGCCAAGAAGGCTTTCGCCGCGACCGCTGCCGAGATGATGACCGCAGACCCGATCACGGTCGGGCCGGACGAGCCGGCCGAACACGCGGCCAGGTTGATCTCGGAGAAGCACCACAACCGCCTTCCGGTGGTGGATGACGAGGGTCGACTGGTCGGCGTGGTCACCAGGGTGGACGTCCTCTCGGCCCTCACCGGAGGCTGATGGTCCAGCGGGCTGTCGCCCGGATCGATTTCGAAGCCTTGAGGAACAACCTCAGGGTGCTCGACACCCTTGCCGGCGACTCGACCGAGCTCTGCCCCGTGATCAAGGCCGACGGTTACGGTCACGGCCTGGAGACGGCGCTCGAGGCTGCCCGGTTGGAGGGTGTCACCCGGGTCGCGGTGGCCACCGGGGAGGAGGCGGCCCGGGTCCGCCGGACCGATGAATCGATGGGGATCCTGGTACTCGGGGCCCTCACGCCGCCCGAACTCGAGCAGGCCCTCGAGGCCCGGTCCGAGATCTCTGTCTGGACCGCCGACTTCCTCGATCTGCTCTCGACCCTTTCGACGGCCGGGGGGGAACCGGTCAAGGTCCACCTCAAGTACGACACCGGAATGGGCCGACTCGGCAGTCGCGATCCCGAGTTGATCCTCTCGCTCGGCGAGCAGGCCGAGCGGGATCCCGGTCTCCGGCTCACCGGACTCTGGACTCACTTCGCCACTGCCGACGAACCCGACTCGGAGTTCCTCGATCACCAGCTGGATCAGTTCGAGGCACTTGCCGGGGAGTTCAAGTCACGACATCCCGAAACGATCCTCCACGCGGCCAACAGCGGGGCGATGCTGACCAGGCCCCGGTCCCGACTCGACCTGGTCAGACCCGGTGTCGCGGTCTACGGAATGGATCCGTTCGGTCGCGATGCAACCGAGCATGGCCTCCGCCCGGTGCTCTCACTGCACTCCTGGGTGGCCGCCGTCAAGCCGATCGAACCCGGGCAGAGCGTCGGTTACGGCCGGACCTGGGTTGCCGAAACCGAGACCAACATCGGCACAGTCCCGGTCGGTTACGGCGATGGTTTCCGGCGAGCGCTCTCCAACTCGGGCACGGTCTTGATCAGGGGAGACCGCTATCCCGTCGTCGGCACCGTCTCGATGGACAACATCACGATCGACCTCGGTCCCGACCCTTCCGTTTTGACCGGGGATGAGGTAACCCTGATCGGCCGGGATGGCGAGAGCTCGATCTCGGCGGAGGAGATGGCCGGGAAGCTCGACACGATCAACTACGAGGTGACTACGGGCGTCACTTCACGGGTAACCCGCGAGGTGGTCGGGAAGTCGGCTTGAGTCCCCAGGACGCCCGGAAGGTTCTTTCCGCCGAACTCGTCCAGAGGGTCGCATCGGTAGTCGGGGGGGCTGCGAGGCCCGGTCCGACCTGGGTGGTCGGCGGGGCGGTTCGCGATGCCCTCCTGGATCGGCCCGTTACCGACATCGATCTTGCCGTTCCCGGGGGAGTCGATGACCTGGCCCGTCTGGTGGCCAACGAGCTGGGCGGGGTGGCCTTCGAACTCTCCGAGGAGTTCTCGACATGGAGAGCCAGGGATCGTGATGGCGCCTGGCAGGTGGACGTGACCCTGTTACGTGACGACGAGATAGGAAACGACTTGCGCCAGCGCGATTTCACCGTGGGCGCGATCGCGGTCGAGCTCGATTCCGGCGAGCTGGTCGACCCGACCGGAGGGCTCGATGACCTCGCCGCCGGGGTTCTCAGGCAGGCCGGTCCCGAGGCCTTCACCGAAGACCCACTCAGGCTTATCCGTGCTGCCCGCTTGGTGGGTCAGTTCGGTTTCGAGGTCGATCAGGGGACGGTTTCCAGTGCGAGGCAGGCAGCGGGACTGGCCAACCGGCCGGCGGGTGAGCGGGTTCTCTCGGAGTTCATACTCCTGGTTGGGTCGAGGGATCCGCTAGCCGGCATCGAGACACTCGACAGGCTCGGTGTACTCGACACTGCCTTCCCTGAGCTTGCCGGCCTGAGGGGCATAGAACAGGGCCCCAACCATCACCTCGACGTATTCGGCCACACGCTCGAGGTCCTCGAGGGGGTGCTCAGGATCGAATCGGAACTCGACCGCTTCACCGGCGACTCAGCCCCCGAGGTCGCCCAGTTCCTGGCCCAGCCCCTGGCTGACGGGATGGATCGGGCCGGGGCGCTTCGCCTCGGTGCGCTCTATCACGACTGTGCCAAGCCCGTGACTCGTCGTGAGGAGGGGGGCTTCGTGAGTTTCCGCGGCCATGATGTGGAGGGGGCCCGAATGATCGGGGATGCGTTCGGTCGGATGAAGGCAAGTCGAAAGCTGACCGACCACGTCGCCGGACTCGCCCGGCATCACCTCATTCTGGGATTCATGGTTCCGGAGCGTCCGCTCTCGCGCAGCCAGATCTACCACTACCTGAAGACGACCGAACCCGTGTCGATCGACGTCACCCTGCTTACCGTCGCCGACCGCCTGGCTGCCCGCGGTACGGGCCCGGTTGCCAGTTCGGAGATGGTTGCCGGACACCTCGAGCTGGCGCAGGAGATGGTCGTAGCCGGCCTCGATTGGAAGAGGGAGGGGCCACCCCGGGTACCCATATCCGGTGACCAGCTCGCGGAAGCCCTGGAAATCGAGCCGGGGCCGGAACTCGGCCGGATAATCGGGGCCCTCGAGGAGGCCGTCTACACCGGTGAGGTGCGCTCTGCAAAGGATGCTGTGAAGAAGGCGCGCTATCTCCTCGACCGGGGGTGAGTAGTAGCCTCACTTTTAGATGGCCAAAGAGGAAAAGATCGAAATGGAGGGCGAGATCACAGAAGCGCTCCCCAACACGATGTTTCGTGTCCGCCTTGACAATGACCACGAGGTGCTCGGTCACATCTCGGGCAAGATGCGCCGCCACTACATCCGCATTCTGCCGGGGGATCGCGTCAAGATCGAGCTCTCGCCCTACGACCTGACCAGGGGACGGATCACCTACCGGTACAAGTAGGGGTCGCTGGGCCTCCTGCGCTCGCAACCTTCAAGTCCGGGAAGTGTTCTATTCAAAGATGCCAACCAGTCACTCAAGAAACCCTCATGCCAGCGGAGCCAAGCTTCTGCTTCTCGGGCTCTTCGTTCTCCTCCTGGGCTCGATCATCACCGTGACCGGACTGATCCCGGCGACCATCGCCGACGCCAAGTCCGAGCGGCGGATCACCCTGGGCAAGGCAAGCCGGAAACTCGAGCCGAACTGCGGTAAGGACTTCAGCCGTGACTGTGTGGTCGAGGGGAAGGTGACCGGCTACCAGGTCAAGCGGAGCCGCTCGGCCCGGAAGCGGCCCTTCGTCGTTCCGTGGTCGGGGAAGGTCATTTCCTGGTCGATCTCGCTGGCCCGACCTACCACTCGTGACATAGATGCCGATGGTGCAACCAGACCTGCCCAGAAGCCTTTCTTCGACGATCTCTTCGGCGATCCGGCCACCGCGAGGATCTCGATCCTGCGCAGGATCAAGAAGAACGAGAAGGGTGCACCCCAGTACAGGATGGTCCGTCAGGGGCCCGTCGAGAAGCTGAATCCCCACTTCGGTACCACGGTTCACTTTGCCCTCGAGAGGCCCCTCAACGTGATCCGTGACCAGGTGGTCGCCCTGACGATCCCGACCTGGGCCCCGGCCCTCTGGAAGCCACGGGTCTGCAACTTCAATTCGGTCACCGGGGTGCTCGATCCAGATGCCTGCCGGAGGGCCGAGGAGAGGTACACATGGCGGGCCAGTCGGTCAGCGAAGCTCTGCCGCCTGGGGACCACCCCGAATACGGGAAGGCCGAACAAGGCACTGGCCAACACCCGGCCCCAGCAGAAGGTCAACTCCGAGCGACGTTACGGCTGCTATTACGGCAGCAACACCCTGGTCTATTCGGCCACGGTGGTCGGCAAGGACTGACCTGACCTGATCTGAACGGGTTTTGGGGCCCCGGTCCGTTCCGGACCGAACTAGGAGGTGAGGCCGCAGAACTGGCAGGCAGCCAGGTCACGGGCGGTCAGTTGCTCACAGCGGCGGCAGATCCGGAGGTTCTCGGGGGTTCTCGGCAGGGCCGAGGCCGAGGGTGCGAGCGGCAGTATCTTGGCGACCGGAACGAGTTCCTCGCCGGTCTCCTCATCGCGGTAGATGATGCCGGACCGCTCCTCGACCACTGATTCACGGCCAGAAGCCGGCGCCCTGAGGCGGATCAGCTGGGCGTCTTGCTCTTCGGACACGGCCATTGGGGCAGAATAGCCGGAAATGCGGATCCTGATCTTCCACGGCTATCTGCTGCGCGGAACCGGCAGCAACATCTACAACGCAAACCTGGCCCAGGCACTTGCGCGACAGGGACATGAGGTTCACCTCTTCTGCCAGGATCGCGACGCAGCCGAACTGGACTGGGTCAATGCCGTCGGCGACTGGGAAGACGGGGAGCTCGCGGTCGAGTCGGTTCGTGAGACGGGATTCCCCGGCTCCGTGACGGTTTACTGCCCCCCGATCGGCAAGACCCTGCCGGTCTACGTGGAGGATCCCTACAGGGGGTTCGAGGCCCGCGCCTTCCCCCGACTCGATGATGGGGAGATCGAGCGTTATATCGCGGTGAACGTGGCTGCAGTCGAGGACGTGGTCGACCTCGTCGGCGCCCCCGATGCCGCCCTGGCCAACCACCTGATCATGGGCCCGGTGATTCTCGCCCGCGCCGGCATTCCCCGGTTCGCCGTAAAGAACCACGGCTCCGACCTCGAATACACCATCAAGCCCAATCCCCGTTTCGTCCCCTTCGTGGTCGAGGGCCTCAG
>JBBAUQ010000035.1:0-4122 GCA_040398125.1 Solirubrobacterales bacterium
TGGTGGGGGCGGTGATCACCCTGACCGGGGTGTGGGCATACCTGGCCGGAAGGCCAGGGGTCAGGCAGGAAACGGCCGACCGCGAGCGGCCGGCCGTCCCGGATAACTAGGTCGCGGACCGGCTCAGTCGCAGGCGGACTTGGTCGCCTGGGTGAACTGCTGGACTGCGCTGGCGAGGCTGGCGCCTTCACCGACGATCATCAGGATGTCCGAGGTGCTCGGTGACTTGGGCAGGTTCTCGATCGTGTCGGCGAGCCTGCCGATAGAACTCTCGACGGCGTCGGTCTCCTCGGGGAAGTCCGAGCGGGCGGAGTCAAGGGTCTTGCCGGCGTTGTCCTGGATCTCGTTCAACTGGTCCTGGTAGGCAGCGACCGAACCGGCGCTGGGGCTGATGTCGGTCAGGCCCTTGACGGACTGCTTCAGCTGGTCGAGGTCACCGCAGTAGGCGGGCTTGGAGCTGCTGCAGCCGGAGGTGGCGAGGGCCCCGGAGGAAAGCACGAGGCCGGCGAGCAGGACGGGAAGAAGGATCTTGATCGGTTTTCTCATGTCGGGCAGCCTACTGGACGGTCCCGATTGGCTTTGCCTGCCGGCAGTTAGTTCGACCTGATGGGTTTCGGTTCAGGGACGGTCCCGATTGGCTTTGCCTGCCGGCAATGTCAATCGGGAGCCCTATTAAATGTACGGAGGGGGTGGGATTCGAACCCACGGTACGCCGAAAGACGCACAACGGTTTTCGAGACCGCCCCATTCAACCGCTCTGGCACCCCTCCGGGGAAAGGCCAAGGCTAGCGGGAGCAGGTACCGGGCGTCAGCCTCAGCCGGTGACCTGCCAGGCGATGAAGGAGGCCACCAGGCCGACTGTGGTGATCAGGAGTGAGGCCACGGCGAAGAACCGGACCCAGGGACCGGAGTAAGTGACGCTCCTGAACAGCAGGATGGCAACGATGTAGGCGACGTTGATGATGAAGGCGCCGAAGGCGAGCAGGAGGATGAGGGCGGCGCCACCGACGATGTCACCGTTGTCGTCGAGTCCGGCCTCGAGGGCCATCAGGCCGATCAGGATCGTGCCGAAGAAGGCGTAGAGGATGCCGAGGACGTCCCGGCGGCCGAGTGGCGGGGCCTCGTGGCCCTCACGGGCCTCGTCCTCAATGCTCTCTGCCCGGGCGTCCAGGTGTTCCTCTGAGACGACCTCGCCCACCCCGTCGGACTCGACGTGGACCATCAGGCCGACGACCGGCAGGGTGTGTTCCTGCTCGAGCTTCTCCCAGATGTCCTTCTCGGCGTAGGTGCGCTCACCCTTCGCGTGGGCGACGAGGACGATCTCATCGGCGTCGAACTGGCGCAGGCCATCACCGACCGCGACCATCAGGTCCTCATCCCCTATCTGGCCGACCGCATCGATGCCGACCCGCTTGAGCTCGGCAACGACCCAGTCGAGACGCTCGCCGGCCTCCTTGAGGGGCTCGTCGATGCCGCCCAGTTCATGCTCGAGGGCCGAGTGGGCCAGCACCGGGGCGATGATGAAGACCTCGACCTGGATGGACCGGCCCTCTATGTGGGACTGGATCTCCTGGATGAGGGCCTCGCCGTGGAATCGCTCGTCAGCTACCAGGAGGATCCGCAGTGGACCGTCAGGGGAGGGCTGTTCAGGCGATGAGTCGTTCATCAGGGCCGGAATCTATAAGAAAGATGGGCGCCTGATCGCCCGGCCCCGGCTCAGCGAACCTGGACGGTCTTGGTCGCCTGGACGGTACCGGCGTTGGCCGATGTCGCACGGAAACGGAGGGTCACCCTGCCCTTGCGGGCAAACCGGACCCGGACCTCGACCTTGCGCTCCACCCCGGGGAGGACGGAGCCGACCGGACTGGAGACAGAGACTCCCCCACCCGATCCCTTGAGCCTCACGCCGCTGGCTGCGAGGGTGCCCGAGTTGGACAGTCCCACCGTAAACGTGACCGGGCGGCCACGCCTGGCCTTTGCCGGGCCGGCCACGGTGAGCCGGGAGAGCGAAGCAGCGGATTTCGGGCCGTCGGTATCCAGGAACCGCTGGAGGCGGCCGTCCTGGTAGTCGGTTATGTAGACCTCGGTTCCGGCCGTGGAAGGAGCGGTGGCGACGGCGTAGGGGAAGAGGAACTGGCCCTCCCCGCCCCCCCGAGAACCCCAGGAGGAGATGTAGGTGCCGTCAGGGCTGTACTTGACCACCCGGCCGTCATCCAGGGAGAGGGCGTAGAGGGTGTCGTCGAGGCTGACGGCCACATCACTGACCCTGGCGAGGGCCCCCTCCCCCTCCCCGGTGCCGAGGGAGTAGAGGAACTCACCGGAGGAGGTGAACTTCTGGACCCGGCTGTTTTCAGTGTCGGCGACGTAGACATCCCCGGAGCTGTCCAGGGCGATCCCCTCGGGGAAGACGAACTCGCCGTCGGCCGAGCCCCGGGAGCCCCAGGACTCGATGAACTTGCCAGAGGAGGTGAATTTCTGGACGCGATCCAGGCGGTCGACGATGTAGTAGTTGCCGGCCCGGTCGATGGCCAGGTCGGCCGGGTAGAAGAGCTGGCCGGGCTGCTCACCGAATTCTCCCCAGGCACGCAGGAAGGTCCCCGAGGGTGAGTAGACGAGGATCCTGCTCAAACTGAAGTCGGCGACATAGATGTTGCCGTTCCTGTCCGTAGTGAGGCCCTTCGGGTCCATCTCGCCACGGCCGGCCCCATCCCACTTGCGGATGAAGGTACCGCCAGCGGTAAATTCCTGGATACGGCCGTTGCCGTAGTCCGAGACGTAGACGCCACCGGCCGGAGAGACCGTGACACCCATCGGCTCGAAGAACTGCCCGTTGCCGTTAGGACCCGATCCCCAGTGGTTTATCTCGGTGCCGTCGGGCTCGAAGCGGGTAACCCCGGGCGGGAAGCCGACCTCGGTGACCACCAGCTCCCCGGACGGCAAGGAGGCGATCCCGAAGGGGGAAACCATCCCCCCGAACCCCCCCCAATCGGACTGGTACTCCCCGGCAGCGGTGAAGATGCTGACCCGCTTGAGGCCGCTGTCGAGGACGAACACCCTGCCGTCCGGGCCTGCGGTAACTGCGGTCGGGAAAAGGAACTCGCCCGGACCCTCCCCCGATGAACCGAACCTCGCGAGGAAGGTCCCGTTCGAGTCGAACCTCTGGACGCTGTTGGTGCCGGCGTCGGTCACGTAGACGTCACCCGATCCCGAAACGGCGACGGACCAGGGGGTCTCAAACTGGCCGTCACCTGAGCCGAAGGACCCCCAGCGTCCGAGGAGGGTCCCGGTCGGGGAATACCTCGAGACATCCTTGGAGAAACCACTGAGCACGTAGACGTTTCCGGATGCCTGGTCCACGGCTACGGCGTTGGGGTAGCTCGGGTTTCCGGAACTGGTCGCCTGCCACTGGCCGATGAACTGGCCATCCGCGGTGAATCTCTGGATCCGGGAGTTCCGGGTGTCGGCCACGTAGACGGTGCCGGAGAGACGGTGGACGGCGATAGAGGTCGGCAGGTCAAACTCGCCCGGGCCGTCACCGAAGGACCCCCAGGACTGGATGAAGGTTCCTTCCTCGGTGAACTTCTTGACCTGGCTGGCGTATTGGTCGACGACGTAGACGTCACCCGATGCATCGGCCGCGACAGCAAGTGGGTATCGGAACTGGGAGCCGGTGGTACCCCCGCCCCACTGGGTGACGAACTCGATGGAGGCAGATGCCGGCGGAGCCGGGACAAGTGCGATCAAGGCCACCGAGGCGACCCCAAGGAGGGCCGCGATGAAGGGGCGAATCGATCTTTCCCTGGTCCCCGCCAAAGGGACGGTCCTTTCCGAAACGGGAGGGAGCCTCTCCCCCTGCCTTACCTCGGAAAAGCTACAGCACGGAAAAGCCGTGATGGCCGATCGGCCGGCGAAGGTGCGGCCGGGATCACTGCGGTGGGAAGGCCGGTCGTCGGTTAGGCTTTTCCCGCCTGGAGAGGTGTCCGAGTGGCTTAAGGAGCGCGACTGGAAATCGCGTGGGCGGGATCTCTCGCCTCGTGGGTTCGAATCCCACCCTCTCCGTATATGAAGGCTCCCGATTGTCTTTGCCGGCAGGCAAAGCCAATCGGGACCGTCCCTGAACCG